>NZ_JBHUSE010000001.1:0-106089 GCF_042674585.1 Arthrobacter sp. NPDC057013 | reverse complement strand
TTTTTTTAACCCCCCCGGCAACCGTTTAATGGGTCGGGTTTTTTTTTACATTTTTCCGGTTTTGGGCGTCCCACTACTCCCCCAAAATTGAAAAAAAACTCCGCACCTCCCAAACGTCAGGCGACGACGACGCCCAGGTGCGCCGCCAGCAGCGGGGCCAGGAGCCCCAGCTGGTACTCGTCGATCACGACGCCGGCCAGGCTCCCCAGGCCGCTGATGCTCCGGAAATCCGTGCCGCGCAGGTCGAAGTCCTTCAGCTTGGCGCCGGCAACGTCCAGGCTTCCGACGGTGCAGTTTTTCAGTGCCACGCGCGCCGCAGTGGCGGAGCCCAGGTCCAGCTCGCTGATGATGCAGTCGCTGATCTGCACGTCTGCCAGCCGGGAGCCCCGCAGGTTCAGGTAGTCGATTTTGCCGCCGTCGATCCGCACCGACTGCCAACCGCCCTCGTACAGCTCCGCCGACCCCCACCTGGGGTTGCTGAAGACGACGTCGTGCATGGTGGACCGGGCCGCGTTCAGGACGGGGGCAAAGGCCTCAGCCACAACGCAGTCCCGGAAAGTGGCGCCGCGCAGCTGGGCGTCGTTGAAGGAGACGCCGGCGAATTCGCACTCGGCGAAGGTGATGCCGCTGAGCTCCAGCCCGTCGGCTTCCGCTCGGCTGTACCGCATGCCGTCATACCGGTCGGCACGCCTGAAGTCCGGTGCATCGTCATCCCGGAGGCCTTCCAGGGTGACCGGTGCCAACCTGGGCGGCACGACCTTCGAGGCAGCACCCTGCCGGGGTTTGCCCGCAGACCGCCCGGCCACTAGAGCTGCTCCGCTTTCGCGGCGATTTCGGCCAGGTCCCTCGCCAGGGCCTTCCGCGTCATGCTCATGCCCAACCGCCCGAACACGGCGAGCATCAGCCGGCTCAATACGGTGGGCCTGAGGACCTCGGCGCCGAAGGTCATGGTCAGGTCGGTCCCGCCGCCCCGCTCCTCCAGCGTGAACCGGGACGTGTAGTCCGCCCCGCCCTGCAGCGCCTTCACCGTGGTGCTGTGCGGCGGATCCGCCTGGGACACCCACATTTCCACAGTTTCGCGCCGGCCCATCATGGACCGCGTCTCCTTCCAGCGGGTACCCTCGCCGTACGGTCCCTCGCTGACCATCTGGATGGACTCGACCCCGGACAGCGTGGCGGCGGACCCCGGAACATCCGAGATCACCTGCCAGACTTTCTCCGGACTGGCGTTGACATGCTGACTCAGGCTGAGGCTGTGATCCATCCTTCGAGCCTATCCGCGGCACGGACATTTTTAGGCTCCTGCTTGAAATAGTAAGCATGCTTCGTGTTAGGCTGAAATGGCTTTGTCAGATCAACCGGCAACGGAAGGTGGTGCCCCTCATGGGTATCGGAGACAAGATCCAGAACGCTGCAGAGGACTTCGGCGGCAAGGCCAAGGAAGCCGCAGGCAACGCAACGGATAACGACCGCCTGAAGGCAGAGGGCCAGAAGGACCAGGTGGTCGCAGACGCCAAGAAGGTCGGCGAAGACGTCAAGGACGAATTCAAGCGGGATTAACACACCACCGCCACACGGCGACGCCGGACTCCCTTGGGGGGAGCCCGGCGTCGCCGTTTTTGGGGCCGGGCCTGCCGCCCACGTAAACCTGCCGCCCCCGCAAAGAAGACGGCCAAGGCAAAGACCTCAAGGCAGGCCCGTGCAAGACTGAGCCCATGACGCACGTAGGCCTGGGCGGGACAGGGGCTGCCGCCGGCGGATCCAGGAACCTTCGGGGATACGTCGCCACACCGGCCGGAGCGGGCCCCTTTCCCGGTGTCGTGATGATCCACGAGGCTTTCGGCCTCAACGACCAGATCCGCCGCCACGCCGACCGGCTGGCCGCCGCCGGCTACCTCACCCTCGCCGTCGATCTCTACAGCGACGGCGGCCCGCGCCGCTGCCTGGTCGGCACCATGAAATCCATGATCACCGGGGAGGGGCGCGTCTTCTCCGACATCGCCGCGGCGCGCAGCTGGCTGAAGGCGTCGCCCCTCTGCACAGGCCGGACCGGCGTCATCGGCTTCTGCATGGGCGGAGGGTTCGCGCTGTTGGCGGCCAACGACGGCTTCGACGCGGCGTCCGTGAACTACGGCAGGCTCCCCCGCGACCTCGAGACGGCGCTCCGCGGCGCCTGCCCGCTCGTCGCGAACTACGGCGCCCAGGACCGCACCCTGCGGGGCGCCGCCGCGAGGCTGGAATCCGCGCTGGACGCCGTCGGCGTCGAACATGATGTCAAGGAGTTCCCGACGGCGGGCCACTCCTTCCTGAACGACCAGGAGGAAGGCCCGCGTGCACTGCGCCCGCTGACGCGTGTGATGGGCATCGGCCCGGATCCGGCCGCCGCCCCGGAAGCGTGGCGCCGGATCGAGGACCACTTCGCGCGGCACCTTAAGGACTGACTACGACGGCGGGGCCTCCGGAAAGGAGGCCCCGCCGTCGTGATCAAAACAGTGTGATCAATACAGGAAACTAGCTGAAGAGTTCGCTCTTCGGCTCGTTGTTCTTGACCTTCTGCCAGCCCAGCCACAGCACCAGGGCGAAGAACGGGATGCTGGCCAGGGTCCAGAGGCCCAGCAGGAAGACGTCGCCCGTGGCCTTGTCCGTCATGGTGTCGAAGCCGATCAGCACGGTGATGGCCAGCAGCGCCACAAGCCCGGCCCAGCTGGTCCAAGGCGAACCCGGCATCGGCAGGCTGGAGACGTTGCCCTTCTTCCTGCGCAGCGCGATCTGGCTGGCAAAGATGGAGCCCCAGGTGAAGATGACGCCGATCGAGGCGGTGTTCAGCGCGAGGTCGAAGGCGTGCGAGCCGCCCAGCCAGATGTTCAGCAGGATGCCCACGAGGTACACGGCCGCGATGGCCAGGATGGCGGCGTACGGCACGTGGCGGCTGGACATCTTGGTCAGCCACTGCGGCGCGTGGCCGTTGTTGGCCATGGTGCGGAAGATCCGGCCGATCGAGTACAGGCCCGAGTTGCAGGAGGACAGCGCGGCGGTGATGACGATCATATTCATGACGTCGCCCATCCACGGCAGCCCCATCTGCCCAAAGACGGTGACGAACGGCGAGGTGCCTGCCTTGTACTGGTCGGACGGCAGCAGCATGGCCAGCAGGGTCACGGAACCGACGTAGAAGACAACGATGCGGATTACGACGGCGCGGATCGCCTTGGGCACTTCGCGTTCCGGATTTTCCATCTCGCCGGCCGTGATGCCCACGAGTTCGATGGCGTTGTAGGCGAAGATGACGGCGTTGAGCACCAGGATCATCACCAGCGCGCCCTTGGGGAACATGCCGCCGTCGCCGGCGAAGAGGTTGGCTGCCGATGCATGGCCCGCGCCCACCCTGGCGTTGGTGACCACCATGAAGGTGCCCACAGCCAGGAAGATTACGATGGCGCCGACCTTGAGGCAGGACGCCCAGAATTCGAATTCGCCGAACGCCTTGACGCTGAGCAGGTTCACGGCCACCAGCAGCACCAGCGCTGCGATGGCGGACAGCTCCACGGGGACGTTGGGGAAGAAGAACTGGAAGTAGAGGCCAATCGCGATCAGTTCCGCGATGCCGGTCATGGCCCAGTTGATGAAGTACATCCAGCCGGACAGGTAGGCGCCCTTCTTCCCGAACAGCTCACCCGCGTAGCTCACAAAGGAGCCTGAGGTCTGTCGGTACATGATGAGCTCGCCGAGCGCGCGCATCAGGAGGTAAGCGATGACGCCGGCAATGGCGTACGAGAAGACCAGCGCGGGTCCGGTGGAGGCCAGCCGGCCACCGGCTCCCATAAACAGGCCAACGCCGATGGCGCCGCCCATCGCGATCATGGTGACGTGGCGCCGGCTCAGGGTCTTCTTGTAGCCCTCGGCGCTGAGGGTCGAGTCGACGGCGGCGGATGGAGCCGTCGGGCTCATAAGTTCTGTGGGGGTACTTTGAGGCACAACTGTTCCTTGTAGGTCGGGGGTTGCCTTGGGTAGGGCGCTGCCGGTTCCGAAACCTGGAGTTTTTGCACAGATAATTCGACTTCAGGCCCCTCATGAGGTCCTATGCGCACAAAAACTCGTGGAGCATCGAAGGTTCGCACGGCCCGTCCATCGTACAAGATTTCCGGGCTAGTCCGTGACGCGGGCAACATTCCGCAGGCCAGGGCCGGTTTTGGACCCGGGATTCACGAAGCACCCACGCGGCGTTGCGAAACACTAACTCGAATGGAGAAAAGGCTCCCTCAGGAGCCCGGATTGCGGCTACTCTGAGCACCATGGCCGGGGATCCGTTCCCGGCCATGGCATCCGCACCGTCTCATGCGGAGGCCGGCACTCGCGCCATTCTTCAGGGGGGACTATGAGAAAGAGAGCACTACTGCTGCCCGCGGCCCTGCTGCTGGCAGCCTCGGGGTGTTCCGGCGGGGGCACAGCCCCTCCCGGAACCGGCCCCGGCGCTTCACCATCGGCAACCAGTACGACGGCGGTGTCCCAGCCGCCGGCGGAATCCTCACCACCCACTACGGCCCCGTCCCTCCCCACCGATGTGTCCACATCGCTGAACGCGATCGACGCCCTGCAGGAGCACACCTGCGCGGCCGGTCCGGACGGCCAGTGGACGTTCAAGGGAACCCTGGTCAACTCGTCCGACAAAGCCAAGAAGTACACGGTGGCCATTGCGGTCACCGTCGGCGCCGCTGTCCAGGGCCACGCTCTGATCACGGAAACGGTCCAGGCAGGGAAATCGGCTGAAGTTTCTGCTGAGAACTTCGCCAAAACCACGGGCCAGGCCGGCACGTGCGAACCGGTTGTGTCGGTGGAGGATGCTTCGTGAAAAAACCAATACTTGCTGCTGCCCTGCTCCTGAGCCTGGCGGCCGGGCCACTCGCGTCCTCTCCCGCCCTCGCGGTCGGTTCCGGGACGCCCAGCCAGGCGACCGACTCCTCCTCCCCCGCTGCTGAAACCGCGGGCGCCACTCCGGGGACCACCGACCCGGCCACGCCGCCCGCAAGCGACCCGGTTCCCGACCCGGCGACTGAGCCGGCGACTGCGCCGGCCACCGATCCGGTGCCGGACCCAGCGGCCCCGGAGCCGCCGTCGGACGCGTCTGTCACAGACCCGGCCGTTACTGATCCGGCTGTCACGGACCCTGCCATCACAGATCCTGCACCGGACCCCGCCATCACAGATCCTGATCCCGAATTTGTCACCGCCGGCGCCATCGGCGCCAAGTGGCGGAGCCTTGGCGGAGCGGGCGGCGCGCTCGGCGATCCGACGTCGAACGAGCAGTGCTCGGCCGGGCTCTGCGTGCAGACCTTCGCCGGGGGTTCGATCTACTGGACGTCCAAGTCGGGCGCCCATCCGGTCCTGCTGTCCTCCGGCCGCACCGGCCCGCAGTGGACAGCGGGCGGCGGCCTCGCAGCCTTCGGCTACCCCATCGGCGATGAAATCGTCCTGGGGTCACGGTCCCTGCAGAAATTTTCCACCGGAAAGGTGATCATCTGGACCGGAACCCGTTTCCTCAACTTTTCTACCGGGACGGGGATCGGCAGCCGCTGGGCAGCATCGGGTGCCGAGTCGGTGCTGGGCCTGCCGTCGGCCGGTGAAACCTGCGGCCTGAAAAGCGGGGGCTGCTCGCAGGTCTTCGACAACGGCACCATCTACTGGTCGCCGCAGACCGGAGGCCAGGTGATCCGCGGCGGCATCGGCTCCCGCTGGCGTGCCGCCGGCGCGCAGAACGGCGTCCTGGGCTACCCCACCACCACGGAGGCCTGCGGCCAGGTTGCAGGCGGCTGCCTGCAGCGGTTCCAGGGCGGCAGCATCTACTGGTCGCCTGCCACCGGTGCCTGGATCGCGCGCGGCGGCATCGGCGCCCGCTACATCCTCACCGGCGGGAACCGGAGCTCCCTGGGTTATCCACTGGCCAACGAGGCCTGCGGGCAGGCCGCCGGCGGGTGCATCCAGCGGTTCCAGGGCGGCACCATCTACTGGTCTCCGCTGACGCCGGCCTGGATCGTCCGGGCCGGTATCGCCCAGCGATTTGCCGCCAACGGCGGAGCGGGCGGCTGGCTGGGCTACCCGACGTCGAACGAACGGTGCGCCGGCGACCAGTGCATCCAGCCGTTCCAGCGCGGCTTCATCGGCTACACCAAAGCCGGCGGTACCCGGGCATACGGAATCACCGAGTGCCAGAAGCTGAACAACGGTCGGTCCCGGTACTCCACCTACGGCGCCAACCGGGTGCTGCTCACGTTCACCCAGGGCTACGGCCAGTCGTATGCCACCAACGTCTACTGCGTCCGGATGGCCGGAACATACGTGCAGGACTGGCGGACCGACGGCTATGTAGGCGCCTCCGGCTTCAAGGCGCCGGGCGTCCCCTCAGGCCCCACCCGCTACCTGTACTCGCCCACAGGTTCGTACTCGGTGACGGAGGCCTTCGGGCTGGGCAATCCGGGAACGGCGCTCCCCTACCGGACGCTGAACCCCGGGTCCCGGTGGGGCGGCAACCCCTGGACCGCGACGTACAACAAGTACTTCGAGTCCTCCTCGTGGGTGGGCTGGGACGAGAACATGTGGTATTTCGCCACCCGCGCCACGCATGACTACCGCCAGGGCGTGGTGATCAACTACAACCGGCCCAACATCATCCAGGACGCCGGCTTCGCCATCTTCCTGCACATGAATAAAGTCCCGACGGCGGGCTGCATCTCACTCGACGACTGGGCCGTGGTGGATTACATCAGGAAGTCCAGGCCCGGCGACCGGATCATCATGGGAACGTACGGCGCCCTGTTCCGGTAGCTTTCCACATCGAAAATCCCAGGCCCGGCAACCCGCCGGGCCTGGGATTTTTCGTCTCCTGGACGGGCTGGGGCCGGCTGCTTCGCCGGCTCAGGCCGGCTGCGCCACCGGCTCGAGCATGCCGTCCGCCATGGTGTACCGGAGCCATCTCCCGGAAGCACCTTCCCCGGCCCGGCCACGGGACCGGTCCGCGCACGCGTCGAACCACTCACCAAGCGCCCGGTCGTGGCTGACCATCACCACTGTTCCGTCGAACTCCGCGAGCGCCGACTCCAGCTCCTCCACGAGCGCGGGGGCCAGATGGTTGCTGGGTTCGTCGAGGAGCATGATGTCCTTGTGGCCGAGCAGCAGCCGTGCGAGTGCGAGCCTGCGCTGCTGTCCTGCCGAGAGGGCGCCCACCGGAACATGGAATTCGCTGGTGCGGAAGAGGCCCAGCCGCAGCAGCGCCTCGGCGTGGTCGTCGATGTTCCCGCCGAGCCCGGCGGCAAAGGCCGGCAGCAGCCGCAGATTTGGATACGCTGGCAGTTCCAGCTCCTGCTGCAGATAGCCGATCCGGCCGTGGCGCACCACGTGGCCCGCGGCCGGCTCGAGCGTTCCCGCCAGGACCGAGAGCAATGTGGACTTCCCGGCCCCATTGGGACCGGTGATGAGGATTTTCTGCCCCCGGTCCACACGGAACTCCGGGACGTCCAGCCGTCCAGGCACCCGGGTGCTGCGGGCGCACAGGACCCCTTCGACTGCTTCCCCGCGCCCGTTCCCCGAAGTCCCGACGCCGGTGCTGCCGACAGCGCTGCCGCGGGAGCCGGCGGCGGCCCCGGACCCGCTGTCGCCCCCTCCTTCCGGGCCGCTGTTCTGCCTGCCGTTCAACCCGCCGTCGAGGCCGGCGTCGAGCTTCAGGCGTTCCGGCGGGCGCTCCACCGGGTTGTCCTCCAGGCGGCGCAGCCGCTCCTGGGCGTTGCGGATCTTGCTGGCGGCGGCGCGCTCCCAGGTTCCGGTCTTGAAGTCGAAGGCGGCCTTGTCGTTGTCGCGCCGGCGGGCATAGCCCATCCGGCCGGCCACGGTGTCCGCCTGCCGCCGCTCGGCCGCCATGGCGTCGAGCCAGCCGTGGTACTGCTGAACCCAGCGCTGGCGTTCTGCCCGTTTCTCCTTCAGGTAACCGTCGTAGCCGTTGCCGTAGCGGTTCACCGTGCGCCGCTCGGCGTCGACCTCGATGACGGTGGCGGCGACCTTCCGGAGCAGCACGCGGTCGTGCGAGACCACCACCACGGCTCCCCGGTGCGCTGCGAGGCGGCCCTCGAGCCAGGCCGTACCGTTGGCGTCGAGGTGGTTGGTGGGCTCGTCCAGGAGCAGGATGTCCGCGGGATCGGCCAGCAGGCAGGCCAGCGCGACGCGCTCCTGCTCCCCGCCGGACAGCGACCCCAACGTCCGGGCGCGGTCCACTCCGCCCAGGCCCAGCCGGTCCAGCGCCGCCTCGACACGGGATTCGGCCGCGTAGCCCTCGCGCAGCTGGTACTGGGTCTGCAGGTTTCCGTAGGTCTCCAGCTCGGCCGGCCCGGCCGATGCCAGGCCGTCCTCCAGCCGTTCCAGCTCGGCTTCCATCTCCCGCAGTGCGCGGAGCGCATCGTCGACGGCATCGGCCACGGTCAGCCGGGCGGAGAGTCCGGAGGTCTGCGCCAGGTAGCCCACCCGGCCATGCCGTCGGGCGGTGCCTTCTGCGGGCGCCTCGATTCCCGCCAGGATCCGGAGCAGGGTGGATTTGCCGGCACCGTTCTCACCCACGACGGCGGCGTGCTCTCCCGCGGCGATCACCAGTTCGACGCCGGCGAAGAGTTCGCGGTCGCCGTAGCCGTGGGTGACACCGGACAGGTGCAGCTGTTCGGTGCGGAAATGTGGTTCAGTCATGGGAAGTCCTCGCAGTCAAAAGCGCGGCCCCGGAGCCCAATGCGTAACTCTCGGTGCATACGCTCAACGGGGCCTTGGTCGACAGATCCAGGTGACTGGATACCGGCCGGAACATGGCCGACGCCGGACGGTGCCGGCGTCGTGGTTAGGACTTCATGGGTCAAGCGTGCCCGGCGGCGGGTGGCCCCGTCAAGGTGAGGACCGCCGTCGGGTTCGCGCGAGTCCGCCCGCGGGCGCGTGGCGCACTAGGCTGGAAGCATGGTGAACACCAGACGCATGCTTCCAGCTCCGCGGCCGGAACTCTACCGGTTTTCGCCACTGGACCTCACCGCCGTGGGGCTTTACGTGGCCGTCGCCGCCTTCTTCGCGCTGGCCGGGGAGCTGATCCTGCCGCTCCCCCGGGCACTGGCCCCGACGCCGGCCGTCGCCTCCTACGGCGTTAACCTTCTGTTCTATGGCTGCGTCGGCGCCCTGGCGCTGTTTGCCGCCCGCGGCGTGGTGTCCCGGGACCTCAAAGTGCTTGCCACGCGGCCCTGGTTCACGCTCGCGATGGTGCCACTGGCCGTCGTCGCGATGATGATTGTCACCGCCATCCTGGTGGCCGTCGGCGGGACCACTGAGACGTCCGCCAACCAGGCCGGGCTGCAGGCGCTCATGCGGCAGGTGCCGGCCTGGCTGATGGTGCCGCTGATTGTCGTGGTGGGCCCGTTCGTGGAGGAGTACGTGTTCCGGCACCTGCTGATCGGCAAGCTGAGCCGGCGCGTCAACATCTGGATCTGCTGCGGACTGTCCGTGTTGTTCTTCGCTGCCCTGCACATCGTAGGCCAGGAAGCCCTCACCCTCCCCGCGCTCATGCCGTACCTGGCCATGGGCGGCACCCTGGTGTTTGTCTACGTGTGGACGGGGAAGAACCTGATGTTCTCCTACTTCGTCCATGCCACGAAGAACCTGCTGGCCGCGGTCTTCCTCTACACCATCCCGCCCGAACTGCTGGACCAGTTGCAGCGGGCCCAGACGTAGAGTCACCGACCCGGCCCCTATCCGGAGGCGGCGCCGGCGTCGTAGCTTGGTGCCATGGGACTCAACATTCAGATCGCCATCGACTGCCACCACCCGCACGACCTCGCGGACTGGTGGGCCGAAACGCTGGACTGGTCCGTGGAGCCGCAGGACGAGGGCTTCATCCGGTCCATGATCAGCCAGGGCTTCGCCACCGAAGATCAGACCACGACGCACAACGGCAGGCTCGTGTGGAAGGACGGTGCGGCGATCCGGCCCACCGAGGAAATCGACGCCAAGGCACCCGCCCGGCGCCTGCTGTTCCAGACCGTGCCGGAGCAGAAGACCATCAAGAACCGGGTGCACTGGGACGTCCGGCTGGATGGCCGGGACAAGGATGACGTCCGCGCCGAACTGGAAGCCCGCGGCGCCACCTTCCTCTGGACGGCCAGCCAGGGCCCGCACGAATGGCACACCATGGCCGACCCCGAGGGCAACGAGTTCTGCATCAGCTGAGCCGATTACTAGACTTGGACGGTGAGCAACGATTTCCCCGCCAAGGTTTCCGACGTCTTTGACCCGTCCCGCTGGCGCACCGTGTCCGGCTTCGACGACTTCCAGGACCTGACGTACCACCGGCAGGTGGAGCGGTCCGACGACGGCTCCGTGACCCGGGACCTGCCCACCGTCCGCATCGCGTTCAACCGTCCGGAGGTCCGCAACGCCTTCCGCCCGGGGACCGTGGACGAGCTCTACCGTGCCATGGACCATGCCCGGATGACCCCGGACGTGGCCACCGTGCTGCTGACCGGCAACGGCCCCTCCCCCAAGGACGGCGGCCACTCGTTCTGCTCCGGCGGCGACCAGCGGATCCGCGGCCGCGACGGGTACCGCTACGCCGACGGCGAGACACAGGAAACGATCGACCCCGCCCGTGCCGGCCGGCTCCACATTTTGGAGGTCCAGCGGCTCATGCGGACCATGCCCAAGGTGGTCATCGCCGTCGTCAACGGCTGGGCGGCCGGCGGCGGGCACTCCCTGCACGTTGTCTCCGACCTGACCATCGCCTCCCGCCAGTTCGGCAAGTTCAAGCAGACGGACGCCACGGTGGGCAGTTTCGACGCCGGCTACGGCTCCGCGCTGCTGGCCCGGCAGATCGGCCAGAAAGCCGCCCGGGAGATCTTCTTCCTCGCGCGCGAATATTCCGCGGAGGACATGGTCCGGATGGGGGCCGTGAACGAGGCCGTGGACCACGAGCGCCTCGAGGAAGTGGCCCTGGAATACGCCGCGGACATCGCCCGGCAGTCCCCGCAGGCCATCAGGATGCTCAAGTTCGCGTTCAACCTCGCCGACGACGGACTGGCCGGCCAGCAGGTGTTCGCCGGCGAAGCCACCCGTTTGGCATACATGACGGACGAGGCCGTGGAGGGCAAGGAAGCCTTCCTGCAAAAACGCGACCCCGACTGGTCGAAGTTCCCGTACTACTTCTAAGCCCGCACTCGTCGGAAGGCACCCCATGCTCCCCAGGTCCGTGCATCTTATGTCCGCACAGCGCAGGCGCACGCAGTGAATATCGAGCCGGCACTCAAGGCGCTGGCGGCCGCCCTCCACGGTGAGGGTCCCGCCGTCGAACTTTCCGCCGGCCCCGACGGCGAACCGGTGGTGACACCTGTCCCGACCCCCGGGTTCGAGGACGCCGTCGTGGTGGTCCGCACGTCCGGGTCCACGGGTACGCCCAAGGCGACGGTCCTGACGGTGGACGCGCTGGCGGCGTCGTCGATGGCCACCGCCTTCGCGCTCAAGGGTGAGGGCCAATGGCTGCTGGCCCTGCCGCTGCAGTACGTGGCCGGCGTCCAGGTGCTGGTCCGGTCGCTGTTCGCCGGCACCCGGCCCTGGGCCATGGACCTGTCCGGGGGCTTCACCGCCGATGCCTTCACCGCGGCCGCGCTGGAGCTGACGGACAAGATCCGCTTCACGTCGCTGGTGCCCGCCC
This sequence comes from Arthrobacter sp. NPDC057013, assembly GCF_042674585.1. Taxonomy (NCBI): domain Bacteria; kingdom Bacillati; phylum Actinomycetota; class Actinomycetes; order Micrococcales; family Micrococcaceae; genus Arthrobacter; species Arthrobacter sp. NPDC057013. The sequence continues at coordinate 94,376 of NZ_JBHUSE010000001.1, read as the reverse complement.
AGCTGCAGCGTCTGCTCGCTGACCCGTCGGCGGACACACTCGCCGTGCTGCGACGCTTCAACGGCATCCTGCTCGGCGGCGCCCCGGCCTCTGCCGAGCTCCTCGAATCCGCACGCGACGCCGGCCTCAGGGTGGTCACCACCTACGGCGCCGCGGAAACCTGCGGCGGCTGCGTGTACGACGGCTTTCCGCTCGAGGGCGTGGCCCTGCGGCTCGCCGACGATGGCCGGATCCACCTGGGCGGTTCCACGCTCGCGGCCGGCTATCTGGGGGCGGCGCGGCAGACCGCCGAGGCCTTCGTCGAGGAGGACGGCAGCCGCTGGTACCGGACCAACGACCTCGGCACCCTCGACGCCGACGGCCGGCTCACCGTGCTGGGCCGCGCCGACGACGTCATCATCACCGGCGGCGTCAAAGTCTCCGCCGCGCACGTGCAGGCTGAGCTGGAAAAGTCCGACGGCGTGACGGCGGCTTTTGTGGCCGGCGTCGAGTCCGCGAAATGGGGCCAGGCCGTGGCCGCCTATGTGGCAGTGGCCGGGACCGCTTCCGGACCCGATGGTGCTGCCCTGGACGGGGCGGCGTGGGCCGAGGAATGGCACCGCACGCTGGGGCTGCTGGCCCCCAAGACCGTCCTTCCGGCCGGCGAGCTGATCATGCTGCCAAACGGGAAGCCGGACCGCCTGGCCATGATTGAACGGCTCAACGCGCTCCATCAGGGAAAATAGAGTAGTCCTGCCGCGCCGCTGCGGCTTCCGCGTGCCCACCGCACGCCAAGGTTTTTGAACGTATCACCGACCCAACACGAGGTACTTACCGTGGCAACAGCCGCTCAATGGATCCAAGGCGCCCGGCTCCGCACCCTGCCGGCCGCGATCGCCCCTGTCCTGATCGGCTCGGCAGCGGCCTATGAGATGGGTTCCTTCCTCCCGCTCAATGCCGTCCTGGCAGCCCTCGTGGCGCTGCTGCTGCAGGTCGGCGTCAACTACGCCAACGACTACTCGGACGGGATCCGCGGGACGGACGAGAACCGGGTCGGGCCGCTGCGGCTGGTCGGCTCCGGTGCAGCCCGACCCGAACATGTGAAGTACGCCGCGTTCGGCGCCTTCGGCCTGGCGATGCTCGTGGGGCTGGCTCTGGTCCTCATCACCCAGACCTGGTGGCTGCTGCTGGTGGGCGTGGGCTGCGTGATGGCGGCCTGGGGCTACACCGGCGGAAAGAACCCGTACGGCTACATGGGCCTGGGCGACGTGTTCGTGTTCGTGTTCTTTGGGCTCGTGGCCACGCTCGGCACCACGTATACGCAGGCGGGGCAGATCGGCCTGCCTGCCGTCATCGGCGCCATCGGCACGGGCCTGATCGCGTGCGCCCTGCTCATGGCCAACAACGTCCGGGATATCCCGTCAGACATCCAGGCCGGAAAGAAAACCCTGGCGGTGCGGCTGGGCGACAAGCACGCCCGCGAGAGCTACGTGCTGATGCTGGCGGTGGCCATCCTGCTTGTGGTGATTTTGGCTCCCACGCGGCCTTGGATGCTGATCGTGTTGCTGCTGATCCCGGCCTGCCTGATGCCGGCGTGGCTCATGATCAACGGACGGAAGCGCAAGAGCCTCATCCCGGTGCTGAAGCAGACGGGCCTGATCAACCTCGGCTACGCCGTGCTGTTCTCGCTGGGGCTCGTGCTGAGTACCGGGCTGTAGGCAGCGGGCTGCAAAGCCTAAGCGTCGCCGCCGCGGGGTTCGCGCTTCTTGATGTCGTTGCGGATGGTGATGTCCGGGTTCGTGTCGACGAGATGGTCTTCGGCCAGGGCGTCATCGATTTCCCCGGCGGTGCGGATGGGCTTGGCGCGGCCGGAGAAGCGGGCATGCAGTGACGCCGTCGCGTCATCGCGCTGCTTCTGGAAGAAGAGGTAGCTGATGGCGAAGGAAATCAGCCCCGCGCAGATGACGGCCAGGAACCACCCCAGCTGCAGGAAGACGAACAGCACAAACAGGGGCAGGAAGATCGCAAACCGGATCAGGGAGTATTTCAGAAAAGCCACTGTCCAAGTTTAGCCGTCCTGCCTGAACGTATCCTGCCGCTGCCGTAGACACTCTGCCGGCTTGCCCGCCGGTCATTGGGGGGCAGGTCGCGGCGCTTTGACCGGGCCAATCCGCCGCGGGACCCGAGCGGTGCCTGTGCAGCTGCGGCGTCATCTGGGGCTCCGCTTCGGTGTTTTGCTGGCGCGTGACTGTGGGCATACTGTAATCTCCGCCGGGGCGCGCGGCGGCTAGACTGATTGCATGCCTCGTGTTGCACTCGCAGTCGCCATTCTCGCCATCTACGTCTACGGACTGGTGGACGTTATCAGGACCGACAAGCGTTCCACCCGCGGCTTTTCCAAAACGACGTGGCTCATCATGGTGATCCTCCTGCCGCTCATCGGCGCCGCCTTGTGGTTCCTGATCGGCCGCCCCCGTGCCACGGTTGTGGCCCAGCCCGTTTACCCGCAGCACCCCACAGCCCCCGACGACGATCCCGACTTCCTGCGCAACCTCGAGCAGCGCCGCCGCCAGGCCGAGGCGGAGCGCCTCCGCAAGCTGCGGGACGACGCGGCACGGAAGAACCAGGCCGACGGCGGCACCCGGCGCACGGGCACAACGGGCACCGGCAGCACGGGCGCAGCCCCCGGCACCAACAGCGGCAGTTCAAGTGCCAGCGGCCCGGCCGCCGGTGAGCCTGGACCACGCAAGCCGGGCGCCTCAGGCGAGGCCAACGCCGAAGGCAACCCCGAGGCGAAGTAGCCTTCACGGCCCCCTTTTCCGTCACCGATTTACCCAAAAGGGCCGCCCAGCTACCAAGCCGGACGACCCTTTCCGGCAAATCGGCGGAACACGCGGTGCCAACACGGCGAAGCAGTCACCGCCCACTATTCCTCCACATCGGGCCTAAATTGTGGACAACGGAACGCAGGCCCGCTCCGGGCAGCAGAATGCTCCTATGCCACGTCCACGCTCTCTTCCTCCCGCCCTGCAGGCACAGCCGTTCACCATCCGCCAGGCCACTGCCGCCGGCCTGACCCGCAGGCGTTCCCGCGCCCTCGACTTGGCTAGCCCATGCCACGGCGTACGCGCGCCAGCGGCCGTGGAGATCACGCTCCTTGTTCGCGCACGGGGGGCTGGCACTCGCGACCGGAGCCGTCGTCAGCCATCTTTCGGCTGCTGCGCTCTGGGGTTTCCCGCTGCCCCTGCGTTTCGAGGACCACGCTGTGATCCATCTGACCAGCCGGGACGGCGCCAGGGCTGTGCGGCGGAAGAACGTCTGCGGCCACCGCTTCGGACGTGGTTCGACCTGGCCGGAATCCTCTCCCTGCAGGATCTAGTCATTGCCGGCGACTTCCTTTTGCAACGCAAGGCTCCCCTCGCCACGCCGGAGGCATTGGACGCATTCCTCGCTGGGAAGAAGGGCAGGGCTGGCTACCCCAAGGCAATGAAGGCCCGGGCTCTCATCCGCGCGAACACAGATTCACCGAAGGAGACGGAGCTGCGGCTCCTGTTGGCCGGAGCAGGGCTACCCGAGCCAGCCATCAACGTACCCATGTTCGATGAGACAGGCGGCTGGGTCCAGGACCCCGACATGTCCTACGAAGAGTTCAAAATTGCCCTGCAGTACGACGGCGGCCACCACGCCACTCCAGCGCAGCGAAGAAGCGACATCTACCGTGACGAAAACGCACGGGGACTCGGCTGGCTGGTCTTGGTTCTGACGCAGTTGGACCTGAACCCCTTGGTACTAGGCATGGAGCCCAGCGCCATCACCAAGGTACGCAAGGCCCTAACGAACCGTGGCTGGAAGCCCGCACGCTAGCGTCCACGTTCCGTCCCTCCGCTCAACCTCTGAAGCCCAACGACGCTCGCGCATTCGCCGTTTCGCCAAAAAGGGCCGCCCAGCAAGCGTGCCAAGCGGCCCATATTGGTAAATCGGCGAGCCCAGGCGGCCCTTTTTGGCAAGTCGACGGGCCCATGCGGCCCTTTTTGGCAAAACGGCCCCGGAAGGAAGCCCCAGAACCCCCTACAGCCCCGAGTACGAGTGCAGGCCGTTGAAGAACTGGTTCACGATCGTGAAGTTGAAGACCACGCACAAGTAGCCCACGATCGACAGCCAGGCCGCGCGGGTTCCCGTCCAGCCGCGGGTGGCGCGGGCGTGCAGGTAGCCGGCGTAGACCACCCAGATAACGAAGGTCCACACTTCCTTGGTGTCCCAGCCCCAGAACCGGCCCCAGGCCTTTTCCGCCCAGATCGCGCCGAACATGAGGGTGAAAGTCCAGCCGATGAAGGCGATCGCGTTGATCCGGTAGGACAGGTTCTCCAAGCTCAGCGCCGAGGGCACCAGGCGCATGAACCCCAGCTTGTCCGCACCGCCGGCCGCAATGGTCTTCTGCCGGTGCGACTGCACCAGCTGCAGCGCGGACATTGCAAACGTCAGCGTGAACAGTGCGGAGGACAGCACCGCGATGGAGACGTGGATGATCAGCCAGTAGCTCTGCAGCGCGGGCACCAGGTGGCCGACGGGCGTCCAGAACGCCACCGATGCTGCCACCAGCATGATGATCACCAGGCCCACCACGAACGTGCCGAGGAAGCGCAGGTCGCGGCGAACCAGCGCCACGAGGAACACGGCCGCCACGAGGAACGCGCCGGTGGTGAGGAACTCGTACATGTTGCCCCACGGCACACGTCCGGCGCCCACGGCGCGGGTCAGCACGGCGGCGGCGTGGATCGCGGCGCCCAGGACGGTCAGTGCCACGGCCACGCGGGCCGGTGCACGGCGTTCGCCGTAGAGCATGCTGTCGTCAGCGGTCTGGCCGGCTGCGCCGTTCGCGGTGCCGGAGGAGTACGACGACGGCCGCTCGGCACGGTCTGCGGGTCCGGCCAGGCGGTCCTCACCGCTGCCCGCGGTCCGCGACGAGGCGGACCCTACCGCCGCGCCGGCGCCCACCGGAACCTTCGTGGACGAACCCGTGTCCGCCGCTGCAGCCTTGAGGTCAATCGACTTCAGGGCCTTGCTGCTCCGGGCCAGGTCCCACGCGAACGCGATGAAGGCGATGGTGTAGGTGCCGGCGGCAAGTAGCATGAAGAGCTCGCTGTACTGGCCCATGGTCTCGTTGATGGGAAACATTACTGGTCCTTCTTCGGCTCGGACGAGCCTGCTGGTGAGGAGTTGGAAGGTGCTGTTTCGGGGTTGTCGGCGTCGAGGTTCCACTTGCGCAGCAGGAGGCCCCGCAGCGTGGCCGCCTCGCCGGCCAGGCGGTGGTCCTCGCCGCGGGCCAGGAGGCCGTACTCCACCATGGTCCGGCCGTCCTCGTGGGTGCCGGTGCGGACCCAGACGCGGCGCCGGTTCACGTACAGCGAGACGATCAGCCCGGCCACCGCAAGCAGCGCGAAGATCAGCGCGGAGAGCTGCCCGGGGTTGTGGTGGATGTCCACGCCCACGTACTTCTTCACGCCGTCGAACGTGATGGAACCCTTGCTCTCGGGCAGCGTGTAGGTGTTCCCCGGTGCGAGGGTGATGCCGCCCGCCTTGAGGTTCCGGCTGTTGAGTTCCTTGAGATTCTTCACGTCGAGCTCAAAGACGTTCTGCGGGGAGCCCTTGTCCAGGCCGAGGTCGCCGTAGAACGAGTTCAGGCTCAGCTGCGGGTTGATGAGGTCCGGGTCGCCGCTGAAGGAGATGCCCTTATCGGTCACCAGCGCCGTGGGCAGGAAGAAGCCGACGAACCCCAGCTGGTCGGGCTTCGCGTCGGGCACTTTGATCACCACGGACGAGTAGTAGTTCTGCCCCTGCAGCTTGGCCACCACAGGCCCCTGGAAGGCCACGTTGCCCTTACCGTCGCGGACCGTGACCACGGGGGCGTAGCCGTTGCCCGTCAGGTAGATGCTGGTGCCGCCCAGGTTGACGGGGTCGTTAACCTTGAGGACTTCCTTCTTGGCCGGAGCCGAGGGGTTTTCCCTGGTGGTGACGTCCGCCGTGAAGTCGATGGGCTGGCCGTACTTGCCCTGGGATTCCCGGTCGAAGGTGGCCTGGAATTTGTCCAGCTGGATCGAGTAGGGCTGCAGCTGGCTGCTCTGGAAGTTGGTGCCGGGGTTGAACTGGTCGTAGCCCACGAGGGTGTTCACGAACGTGTCGCCCTCCACCAGGATCCGCTGGCCGCTGTACCCGAACAAACCGCCGATGGCCACGGACACCAGCACGCCGATCAGCGACGTGTGGAAGACAAGGTTTCCCACTTCCTTCAGGAAGCCGCGCTCGGCCCCCAAAGACGGCCGCGCGCCGCCGTCGTGCCTTACCTCAACGCGGTATCCGCGTTTCTTCAGCAGCGCTGCTGCGTCTTCAATAGCGTCCGACGCCGGGATCCCGGCGTCCGCAGGCACCACCAGGGTGCCGTACTCGGGCAGGCGGGAGAGCCGCTTCGGGGTGCGCGGCGGCTGCGAACGCATGGCCTTGTAGTGGGCGATGGCGCGGGGCACCACGCAGCCGATCAGGGAGATGAACAGCAGGATGTAGATGGCCGAGAACCAGGCCGAGGAGTAGACGTCGTAGAGCTGCAGTGAGTCCAGCAGCTTGCCGTAGTCCGGGTGGTCCTTGATGTACTGGGTGACCACTGAGGGGTTGGCCGGCCGCTGCGGGAACAGCGATCCGGGCACCGCGGCGACCGCCAGCAGGAGCAGGAGGAACAGCGCCGTGCGCATGCTGGTCAGCTGGGTCCAGGCCCAGCGGAGCATGCCCAGGAAGCCCAGGGACGGGAGGGCGGCCCCGGACTTGGCGGCTTTCACGGCGTCCTTGGCTTTCCGGCCCTCGGGCGCAGCGGCGTCATGCTGGGCGGGCCCGGGCTGCGGGGCGTCCCCGGCCGGGGTTTTCTCGGTTGACTTCACACGCTCGCTCATCAGATCGGCAACTTCACGTCGGTTTGGAACCAGTACTGCAATTCGGTGACCCAGGTTCCCCACAGACCCGTGGCCATCAGGATGCCCAGGGCAATCAGGACTCCCCCGCCGGTGCGCTGGATGGCCAGCCGGTGCTTGCGGAAGTAGGACATCACGCCCGCGCCGCGGCGCACCGCCAGGGCGATCAGCAGGAACGGGATGCCCAGCCCCAGGCTGTAGACGAAGGCCAGGAATGCGCCCTTCGCGGCGGACGAGCCGCCGGAGAGGCTCAGCAGCTGGACGGCGGAGTAGGTGGGGCCGATGCAGGGAGCCCAGCCGAGGCCGAACGTGATCCCCAGCAGCGGCGCGCCCCAGAGGCCTGCCGGCGGCTTCGCATGGATCTTGGCGTCACGCTGGAACCAGGAGAATCCGCCCATGAACACCACGCCCATCAGGATCACCAGGACACCCAGGACCTGCGTGATCCAGGCGTTCTGGCCGCCCGAGATCAGCGACCCGAGCTGCCCGAACGCGCCGCCGAGCAGCACGAAGATCACGGAGAAGCCGAGCACAAACAGGCCGATGCCCGCCAGCATGCGGCCGCGCTTCTGCTTCTGCAGGTCCACGCCCGTGAGCCCCGTGACGTAGCCCAGGTAGCCGGGCACCAGCGGGAGCACGCACGGCGAGAGGAAAGACACGAGTCCGGCCAGCAGCGCCACGGGGATGGCGAGCAGCAGCGAACCGTTCAGGATGGCTTCGGCGAAGGGGCTGTTCACGGGAGGTTACTCTGCCACGGCAGACTGAATGAGGGCTTTGAGCGTGCCCTTCTCGATCTCGCCCAGCACACGCGATGCCACCCGGCCGTGCTTGTCCATGACGAGCGTCGTGGGGACGGCGCCCGGAGGCACCAGGCCGGAAACGGCCAGCAGCACGCTGCCGTCCTTGTCGTCGAAGCTCTGGTACGTGAGGCCGAAGGTCTTGTCGAAGGCGTCGGCCGTGGCCTTCTCATCGCGCAGATTCACACCGAAGAACTGCACTCCCTTGGTCTTGAACTCCTGATGCAGTGCTTCGAGGGACGGCGCCTCCACCCGGCAGGGTGCGCAGGCCGCGAACCAGAAGTTCAGCACGGTGACCTTTCCCAGGAAGTCCTTGGGCGTCACGGCGGTCCCGTCAAACAGGGTGCCCTGGATCTGGATGCCGGACTTGCGCTCCGCTACGGCGAACTCAGTCACCGAACCGTCGCCGGCCACGTAGTTCTTGTTGTCCCCGGCCTTGGCCTGCTTGGCCAGGGCATCCTCCTGGGCGCAGGCGGACAGGCCCAGCGTGAGCGCCGTGAGCGCCAGGCCGCCGGCGGCGAGGACGCTGCGGCGGGAACTCTTGGGTGTTTCAGTCATAACTTAGGCTCCGGGGGTGCTCGAGGCACCGGGAAGAAGGGCGGCGGCGGGTTCGCTGTACTCCACGCGCAGCAGGGCGCCGTCGTCGCCGAAAACCAGGGAGGTGAGGGAGGTCAGGGTGCATTCGCGTTTCCGCGGATCGTGCCACAGCGGCTTGCCTTCGGCACTGAGCCGGGTGGCCCAGATGGGCAGCTGGTGGCAGACCAGGATGGCCTCGGCGCCGTCGCCGCCCAGTTCGATGGCTTTGGCGCGGGCCTCCTGGACGGCCTCGGTCACGCGGGCTGCCTGCTGCTTGTAGGACTCGCCCCACGAGGGACGGAACGGGTTGATCAGGTGCGGCCAGTGCTTGGGCTTGCGCAGCTCGGCCTTGGTGACCTTCAGCCCCTCGAAGTGGTTTTCCGCCTCGATGATGCGGCTGTCGGTGTGGATGTCCAGCCCCAGCGCTTTCGAGGTGGGCTGCGCGGTTTCCTGTGCACGGGTGAGCGGCGACGCCACCAGGTACACGATGTTGGCGCCCTGGGCTACGCGGTCGCGGAAGTGCTCGGCGAGCATCTGCGCCATCTGCCGGCCAAGTTCGGAGAGGTGGAATTCAGGCAGCCTGCCGTACAGGACACCTTCGGGGTTGTGGACCTCGCCGTGGCGGAGCAAATGGACAGTGGCTTGGGGCATGTCTACCAGTTTCTCAAAGGGCAGGGGTAATGACGAAATCTTCTACATCAAGTAGAACTCAAAAATTTTTCAAAAAGTTCCCGGCCGGTGGAATAAAAGATGCAAATGCATGTTTATACTGGATGCAGCAGTTAGTTGAGACTTCAACAAAAGCTTCAACGATCACCCGATTGACCCACTGATACAAGGAGAACCACCATGGCACTTTCCACCGAGCTCACCCGCGGCACCTGGACCCTCGACAACTCCCACAGCGAAATCGCCTTCACCGTCCGCCACGCCGGCATCAGCAAGGTCCGCGGCCAGTTCAAGGACGCCGCCGCCACCCTGAACCTCGCCGACGACGTCACGGCCAGCAAGGTCGAGGCCACCATCCAGACCGCCAGCTTCGATTCCGGTGACGCCAACCGCGACGGCCACGTCCGCGGCGAGGACTTCTTCGACGTGGAGAAGTTCCCGGAGATCTCCTTCGTCTCCAACGGCCTCGTGGCCAACGGCGACAGCTACGAACTCCAGGGTGACCTGACCATCAAGGGTGTCACCCGCCCCGTCACCCTCGAGACTGAGTTCAACGGCGTAGCCGTTGACCCCTTCGGCAACACCCGCGCCGGTGTTTCCGCCGAGACCACCATCAGCCGCAAGGACTTCGGCCTGACCTGGAACGCCGTGCTGGAAGCCGGCGGCGTGCTGGTCAGCGACAAGGTGGCCATCAACCTGGAACTGGCCTTCATCGCACCTGCAGCCTAGGTTCACGGCTGGTTCCTCAGCCACTGTTCCTGACACCGAAACGCCCCGTCCGCGGACTCTCCGCAGACGGGGCGTTCGGCGTTTCCGGCCTCTGGAGTTGGCAAAATCCCGGGTTTAAAGTGATTGCCATGAGCACCCCCAGCGATGAACCGGAGCCCCGTGATTCCGGCGACGTGCCGCCGTCGGGCAACGAACGTCCGACGCCGGGACAACGGTTCCCGGGGCAGGAACCGGGACAGCCGTTCCCCGGTCAGCAGCAGCCGCCCGCCGGTGGTGGCCGGTTCGCCTTCGAAATGCCGGCAGACCGGCCACGGAACTTTGGCGAGGTCCTGCCACGTGGCGGCTTCTCCGGCCTCTTGGACGTGACGGCCCTGCCGACGGAGCTCAAGGTTTCCTACTGGATCTGGGTGGTCGGCGGCCTGCTGGGGCTGCTGGGCGGCGTGATCGGCCTCTTTGGGGTGCTGGTCCTCTTCGCGATCATTCCCGGCGTGGCGATCCTGGTGTTCCTGCTCGTCCTGGTGGCTCTGGCCCTGGCTGCGGCCGAGATTGTGCTGGCGCTGAACCTGAAGGAGGGCAAGGAATGGGCGCGGCTGGCCCTGACCATTGCGGCCGGGGTGTCGCTGCTGCTGGCCATCGTCAGCTCGGGTTTCCGCTCGGGCCAGGGCGGGAACTGGCTGGGCTTCCTGCTCAGTCTCGTGGCAACGGTGCTGATGTGGGTGCCCAACTCGCAGAACTGGTTCGCTGCGGCACGGGGCCGCCCCTGACCAGCGCCATGCAGGAACGCCGATTTCTGAGCCGGACACTCCCGTTCCGGCAGCGTTTCCGCAGGTTGGTCCGGCTTTGGAATACCTCTCCGGAATGATCCACCGCACACCCGCTGAGGGGTACGGTGGGAAGTGAACCATGCTGGGGAGGGCAGGCGTCTGAACCGGTAGCCGATTCAGACGTCACTACGCAAAGGACCGCTCATGAGCAATCCTCCATTCCCGCATTCCAATGACCCCGGCTCCAACGAGCCGGGCTCCAACGAACCGGGCAACGGTTCCCAGCCGAGCAACGGGCAGCCGCGCTACGGCCAGGAAGCGCCCCAGTACGGGCAGAACAGTCCGCAGTACGGGCAGAACGCACCCCAGTACGGCCAGAACCCGCCGCAGTACGGACAGGCCGGACAGGGCGGGGCGCCGCAGTACGGACAGCCCCCGTACGGTCAGAACGCGCCCCAGTATGGACAGTCGCAGTACGGGCAGCCACAGTATGGTCAATCCCAGTCCGGCCAGTCGCCTTACGGCCAGAGTCCCTATGGCCAGTCCCCCTACGGGCAGTACCCGTCCGAACAGGTGCAGGCAGCAACCGCCGGCGGCGTTCCGAAGCTCGTGAATTATTCCTTTTGGATGATCATCGCCGCAGGCGTCCTGTCCATCCTGAACCTCTTGGTCACGATTCCCACCCTGGATGACCCGGCCATGCGGAGCACGTTCGAGGAGCAGCTGCGCGGCAGCGGCCAGAACATCGCGTTCGAGGACGTCAAGGGCTTCATCATCGGAACCATGGTGGTCTTTGCACTGATCGGCGCCGGCATCTACGCGCTGGTGGCCTTCAACGTCCGGAAGGGGAAGAACTGGGCCCGCATCCTGGGCACCGTCTTCGCAGCGCTGTCTGTGTTCAGCCTCTTCCCGCCGGGCCTGAACACCCTGGTGGGCCTGCTTGGCATCGCCGCGATCGTGATGCTGTACCTGCCGGGATCGGCGCCGTACTTCCAGAAGCCGCAGCCGTTCGCCAACCCGTACTCGCAGCCGGGCGGCCCGTACGGCCACTAGCAGGCAGTCCTAAACCGCCAACGGGGCGCGGATTCCCGGAACGCCGGCCGGTGTTACGCCGGCTGTCCGGGGGTCTGCGCCCGTTGCGCGTGGTACGCCAGGATCTGCAGCTCGGTGGCCATGTCCACCTTCCTCAGCGTCACGCCGTCGGGCACCTGGAGCATCACCGGAGCAAAGCTGAGGATGCTGCGCACGCCGGCGCCCACCACCCGGTCACACACGCTCTGGGCGACGGCGGCCGGCAGCGCCAGAACAACCATGTTGGTTCCGGTCCGCTCCAGGACCGTCTCCAGGTCCGCGACGTCGCTGACCCGCAGCCACCCCACCTCATTGCCCACCACCATCTGGTCGGCGTCGAAGATGGCCACCACGTCAAAGCCCCTCGATTCGAAGCCCCCGTAGCGCGCCAGCGCCTTGCCCAGGTTGCCGGCACCGACAATAGCGACTTTCCAGTCGTGCGTCAGCCCCAGCGCGGCGGCGATGTGGCGGCTCAGGTACTGCACCTCGTAGCCGACGCCGCGGGTGCCATACGAACCCACATGGGACAGGTCCTTGCGGAGGGTCGAGGAGCTGACCCCGGAAAGTTCAGCCAGTGATTCGGAGGAGACCCGCTCGGTGCCTTCGGCCAGCAGCGAGTTCAGCGCGCGCAGATAAATCGTCAGCCGGGCCACGGCCGCGGGCGGGATCTGCTTGCCGGCAGCCCCGGTGGGACCGGGCAGGGCCTGGGGAGGTGAATCGAGCGAAGTCACTATCTGCTCCGTTGCGTCGCGTTGTGAGTCCACTCTAGATCCCCATCAGTTATGCCAACAAAGCCAACGCCATTGTTCGAAATCGCCTAGGCCCCCGCGATGGCACGGCGAAGCACTCGCTCCAGGCGTGCCTCGTCGATCTTCCAGAAGTCGCGCTGGATGCCGTCCACCAGCACCACCGGGATCTCCTCGGCGTAGCGGTCGCGCAGCTCGTCGTCGGCGTCCAGCTGCCGCTCCGACCAGGAAAGTCCCAGCCCGGCAGTCACCCGCCCGACGGCGTCGCGCGCCGCGGCGCACAGGTGACAGTCAGCTTTAGTGAGGAGGACGACGTCGGGGTTTGCCATGCTTCAACCGTATCGCCGTTCCCGGCGCCGGGCGACGCGGCGGCCGTCAGGTGTGGCGTATCGCATTGACTAGACTCAGTGACATGCCCGAGGAGAAGTACGTCGCTGTGGCCCACCGTCCGGTTGCGAAGCAGCAACACGGCGAGGCAGCCTTCTTCGACGTCGACAACACCCTCATGCGCGGCGCGAGCCTGTTCCACGTGGCCAGGAAAATGCACCAGCGCGGAGCCTTCACGATTGCGCAGGCGGCGGGCATGGCGTGGAAGCAGCTCAAGTTCGTGCTCCGGGGCGAGAGCCTCAACGACGTCCACGCGGTCCGGGATTCGGCTCTCAGGCTCGCCGCCGGCATCACCGAGGAGGACATCAAGGCACTGGGCGAAGAGGTCTATGACGAGATGATCGCCTCCCGGATCTGGCCGGGCGCCAAAGCCCTGGCCGAGCAGCACCTGCGCGTGGGCCGGAAGGTCTGGCTGGTCACGGCGACGCCGATCGAGGTGGCCACCGTGATTTCCACGCGGCTGGGACTCACCGGCGCCCTCGGCACGGTGGGCGAGACCAAGGACGGCTTCTACACCGGCAGGCTCGTAGGCGACATCCTGCACGGCGCCGCCAAGGCCGTGGCGGTCCAGGGCATCGCGGACCAGCACGGGCTGGACCTGAAGCGGTGCTGGGCGTACAGCGACTCCTACAACGACATCCCCCTGCTGACAATGGTGGGCCACCCCGTGGCGATCAACCCGGACGCCCGCCTGCGCAAGCACGCCCGCGAACACAACTGGCCGGTCTACGACTTCCGCGCAGGCCGCCGGGCAGCCACCCTGGGGCTTAAGGCAGCCACGGCGGGCGGAGCGGTCTACGGCCTCTGGCGGGGCTACTCCCGCTTCCGCGGTCCGCGGGCCTGACACACTGCCCGCCTCAGGACACACTTCCGGCCCACGGACACGGAACATCTCCCAGGACACCCGAATCCGCGTGTCCCCCCTCCGAATCCGCGTCCCCAGGAAATTTTCCGCGTCCTCAGGCCTGCGTGTCGAGGACGCAAAAATGCCCGCACCCCCGAAAGGGAACGGGCATTGAAGCGTAGAGCGGACTCTACTTCTTATTGCGGCGCTGGTGGCGGGTCTTACGAAGCAACTTGCGGTGCTTCTTCTTGGCCATACGCTTGCGACGCTTCTTAATAACTGAACCCACGAAAGTTCCTTACAAACTAGATGCAGTACCTGTCTGATGGAGAAGGTCCGTGGACTGAGCAACAGACTGAACAACTGACAGATTCTTACAATGACGTAAAACGTTCCTTAACAGGGTACCGCTTATCCGGGGCGTCCCCTGACCAGCACAGCCCCGTGGCGTGCAGCGGCCCCCAAGGCGGCTGCAGCAACCACGGGATCGGTGCGGTCAGTGTAGTCCCGTTAGGCGGTGCCCGTGTGACCGTCCACGACAGCACCCTTGAGGTACTGTTCGACGGCGGTCTCCGGGACACGGTAGGAGCGGCCGAACCTGACGGCGGGCATCTCCCCCGAATGGACAAGGCGGTACACGGTCATTTTGGAGACACGCATTACCTCAGCCACCTCGGCCACGGTCAAGAACTTGGCGTTCGAGAAGTTCGACTCTGCGGACATTACCCATATTCCTTTGCTCTCAGCAACGACGCCGGTCTTTCTGCGGTGCGCCGATGCTGAGCCATCGAACAACCGTGTTCTAGTTACTCTAGATGCTCACGTGGCCATTGTGAAAGCCCGCCGCTTCCGGGACGATGCGGCCAGTTGCTCGAGGACCGACGCCGTCACATCCCACTCCATGCAGGCATCCGTGACACTCTGGCCGTAGACCAGCGCCGAGTGGCGGGCGGCGTGTTCGGCCACGTCGAGGTTCTGCGCGCCGCCCACCAGGAAGCTCTCCAGCATGACGCCGGCGATCGCTCCGGCGGCCGTTCCCGCGTCCTCGAGCTGGGCTCCGATTTCGAGCGCCACCTCGGCCTGGCGGTGGTGGCTCTTGCCGCTGTTGGCGTGACTGGCGTCCACGATCAGCCGCGGGTTGAGGTTCTTGGCCGCGAGCTTGGCGGAGGCGGCCTCGACGTCGGCGGCCGAGTAGTTGGGGCCCTTGCGGCCGCCGCGCAGGATCACGTGGGTGTCGGGGTTGCCCGCGGTGGAGACCAGCGCGGCCCGGCCGTCGCCGTCGATGCCGAGGAACGCCTGGGCCGCCGCGGCGGCGCCGCAGGCGTCAACCGCCACCTGGAGGTCGCCGTCGGTCCCGTTCTTGAAGCCGATGGGCATGGAGAGGCCGGAGGCGAGCTGGCGGTGGATCTGGCTTTCCGTGGTCCGCGCGCCGATGGCTCCCCAGGAAATGAGGTCGGCCATGTACTGCGGGCTGATGGGCTCAAGGAATTCAGTGGCGGTGGGGAGCCCCAGGGCGGTGACCTGCTGCAGGAAGCCGCGGGCCGCGCGGAGGCCACCGGCGATGTCGTGGCTGCCGTCCAGGTGCGGATCGTTGATGAGGCCCTTCCAGCCCACGGTGGTCCGCGGCTTCTCGAAGTAGGCCCGCAGCACGATGAGCAGGTCTTCCTTGTGCTTCTCGGCCTGGCTGACCAGCCGGCGGGCGTATTCCAGGCCGGCCTTGGGGTCGTGGATGGAGCACGGTCCCACGATCACCAGCAGGCGGTCGTCCACGCCGTCCATGATGGCCCGGACTTCGTCCCGGCCGCGTTCGACGACGTCGGCCGCCTTGGCGTCCAGCGGCAGTTCCGCCATCATCTCCTGCGGCGTGGGAAGGGCGGTGATCTCGCTGACCCGCAGGTTGGACGTGGACTGGCGTTTCGACGTCGGCTGCTGGGTTTCGGTGGCTGTTGCGCTCATGTTCGGGGTCCTGTTCCGGGTGGGAGCGGGCCCCTGGTCAGAACCCGCCGTAGAAATGGCGAAGGGCAGAGAATGATCTCTGCCCTGTTGGCTCTGAAGGAAAGTTGGATGCGTGTCAGTTAGACGCGGGCCCCTCCAGAGCCAACGAAAAATACGCATACCAACGGTTAGTCATGGGAACGACCATAAACCCGCGCCGGTGGATCACCAAATCGGTTGCGTCACATCCGGCCCACGGGCTCGCCGCAGCGTTCCTGCTCTACCCGGAGAAACCGCCGGTGGCATCGCTGGGAACCGCTGCGGCGCAGCCTGAGCGTGGGGGTGTGCGACGGCGAACTGTCGCCGGCCGCCGTCGCATCCCTGGTGGCCTCGGCGTAAGGTCGGAACACGATCGCTGAGCCGGATCCTCCGACCCAACAAAGGAGTCCCATGCCACCGCAAACCACTGCTTCCCCAACCCCGGTCTGGAACAGCGGCTCCGGCCTGGCATTCGGCGGTGATTACAATCCCGAGCAGTGGCCGGCCGACGTCAGGCTGGAGGACATCGGCCTCATGAAGGAGGCCGGGGTGACCCTGCTCAGCGTAGCCATCTTTTCCTGGGCGCTCCTGGAGCCGAGCGAGGGCGAGTACGACTTCGGCTGGCTGGACGAGGTGCTGGACAACCTGGACGGCGCAGGCATTAAGGTGGCGCTCGCCACGGCCACAGCCGCTCCCCCGGCCTGGCTGGTGCGGAAACATCCGGAAATCCTGCCGGTAACGGCGGAGGGCGCCGTCCTGGAACGCGGCTCCCGGCGGCACTACTCGCCGTCGTCCGCTGTTTACCGCCGGTATGCCGCAGGCATCACCCGGAAGCTGGCCGAACGGTATCGGGACCACCCGGCGCTGGCGCTGTGGCACGTGGACAACGAGCTGGGCTGCCATGTTTCGGAGTTCTATGGCGAGGAGGACGCCGCCGCGTTCCGGCGCTGGCTGGAGCGTCGCTACGGCAGCATCGAGGCGCTGAACGAGGCCTGGGGCACGGCCTTCTGGTCGCAGCACTATGCCACGTTCGAGGAGATCATTCCGCCGCGGGCGGCCCCCACCACCCTCAACCCGACGCAGCGGCTGGACTTCCAGCGGTTCAGCTCCTGGGCACTGATGGATTACTACCGGAGCCTGCTGGCGGTGATCCGTGAGGTAACCCCCGACATTCCGGCCACCACCAACCTCATGGTGTCCAGCGCCACCAAGTCCCTGGACTACTTCGACTGGGCGAAGGACCTGGACGTCGTGGCCAACGACCACTACCTGGTTGCCGCGGACCCGGAGCGGCAGATCGAACTGGCGTTCAGCGCGGACCTCACCCGCGGCGTCGCGGGCAACAGGCCGTGGATCCTGATGGAACACTCGACGTCGGCCGTGAACTGGCAGCCGCGCAACCAGCCGAAAATGCCGGGCGAAATGCTGCGGAACTCGTTGGCGCACGTGGCCCGGGGCGCCGACGCCGTCATGTTCTTCCAGTGGCGGCAGAGCGTTGCCGGCGCGGAGAAGTTCCACTCGGCGATGGTGCCGCACGGCGGCCGCGACACCCGGGTGTGGCGCGAGGTGGTGGCCCTCGGCCAAGCGCTCAAGCGGCTCGGCCCCGTCAAGGGTTCAACGGTGGAATCCCGGGTGGCCATCGTGTTCGACTACGAGGCCTGGTGGGCCAGCGAACTGGACTCGCACCCGAGCGAGGATGTGAAGTACCTCGACCTGATCCGGGCGTTCCACCGCTCGCTGTTCCTGCGCGGCGTGGGCGTGGACTTCGTCCATCCGACGGCGGACCTTACGGGCTACGGCCTGGTCCTGGTGTGCACGCTCTACTGCGTCACCGATGCCGCCGCGGCCAACATCGCCGCCGCGGCCGGGGCCGGCGCCACGGTGCTGGTCAGCTACTTCAGCGGCATAGTCGACGAACGGGACCACATCCGGCTGGGCGGCTATCCGGGCGCCTTCCGGGAACTGCTGGGCATCCGGACAGAGGAGTTCCACCCGCTACTTGACGGCGGGCAGGTGACCCTGAGCGACGGCACCATTGGCCGGGTCTGGAGTGAGCATGTGCACCTTGCCGGGGCGGAGGCGGCGGCAACCTTCACCGGCTACCCGCTGGAGGGGGTCCCGGCCCTGACCCGGAATACCGCCGGCCGAGGTGCCGCCTGGTACCTGGCCACGCTCACGGACGGCGACGGCATCGAACGGCTCTTGGACAGGCTCCTGGCCGAGGCGGGAGTGGCGGCCGCCGCGGAAGCCGCTGCCGGCGTCGAACTCACCCGCCGGGTCAGCGCGGACGGGCGCCGCTTCCTCTTCGCCATCAACCACGGCAGGGACGGTGCGGAGGTAAAGGCCGACGGCGAGGAACTGTTAGGCGGCGGGCGTTTCGGCGGGCTCGTTCCCGGCGGAGCGGTGGCCGTGATCGCCGAGGACTGAGTTTTCGTCCGGGAGGGTGGAGTTTTTGTCCAGATAATGGCCGCTAAAGGCCCCCGAAGTCGCGATACGTGGACAAAAACTCCACGCGTGAGGCGCTTTTGGGGCGCCCGCCTTAAGGCTTGGCCGGGACCAGAAGCACGTCGACGAGCTCCGTCAGGCTGCCGGCCATGTCAACCTTCTTGTCATACAGCCACTGCAGCTGGAGTCCGTCGAAGGCGGCGATCACCAGCCGGGCGAGTGACTCCGCCGCGACGTCGGACCGGACCTCCCCCGCACCCTGGCGCCGCCCGATATCGAGCGCCAACTCCTCGACAAGCTGGCAGTACCGGTCCTGGAAGTAGCCGTGGGAAGCGTGCCCGGGGTCATTGGCCGTGGCAGACGCCACCGCATAGAGCGTGGTCAGGCCGGGCTCCTTTTTGTTCCGCTCCGCCACGGTCGCCAGAACCGGCAGTCCGAACTCGTCCAACCCGCCAATTTCCCTGCTGCGGCGGTCACGCTCCGCAAGCACCGCAGTCAGCAGCTCCTGCTTGCCGCTGAAGTAGTGGAAGAGCGTGGCTTCCTTGACCCCAACAAGCTCGGCCACGCGCTTGAGGGCCGTCCCCTCGAAACCTTCGGTGGCAAAGACATCGGTGGCGGTTTGGATGATCTGCTCGCGGCGTTCGGCGCCTTTGGCGTACTGCCCGCGGGGCTTGGTGGGAGACATTGCGCCAGTTTATTTCACGGCCCCGGCCAGCTGGACGCCAAGTCAAATGGTGGAAAACCAAATAACACTAGGTTTTTGGCGTTACGCTTTTCACGAGGCCCAACGGTGGGCCACTTTTCGCCAGGAGGCAATGTGGCCGTCGAATCCCTCTCCGAGGAGACCGCGGCTCCGCAAAGCACCGCGGGCCCGCGCCTTTGGCCATTACGACGGCGGCTGGCAGGTTGAGCGCGCTCCTTGCGCCTGCTGGTGGGCCGGCACGCGGCGGACGACTACCAGGCGCTGGAGGTCGACGTCCGCTAACCCTCCCTGGAGTTTTTGTCCGGATATCGCGAGTTAAGGCCCCTTTTGCGGCCATTATCTGGACAAAAACTCCATCACACGTGGTCAGCTACGGCCGGGCCAGGTCAATCCTTCGGGCCCAGCCCGGCTTCCTTGTAGTACTCCCGGATGTGGGCGGCTACCAGCTCTGCCGCCCGGCCGCCGTCGTCCTTCCGGATGGCGGCCAGGATTTCCCGGTGCTCGGCCCGCAGGCGCGACGCCGTGGCGTCCCAGTCCGCCAGGTTCGCGGTCAGCTGCCCCGCATAGCCCTGGATCGCCTCCCGGAGCGAGCCCATCATGGCGCTGACCACGGCGTTGCCGGCGGCGTCCGCCAGGGCCAGGTGGAAGCGGACATCCAAGGCCAGGAAGTCGTCGATGCCGTGGCCCTCGTCCATGTCGTCGAGCAGTGCCCCGGCCACATCGAGCTCGTGGGCATCCGGCCTGGCCCGGGCGGCCGCCCAGGACTCGAGCAGCACGCGCGTTTCCACCACGTCCTCCACCGGCAGGTGCTGCGTGGCCACATGCAGCCGCAGTGCGGAACCGAGTGCCGCCGTCGGATCCGAGATCACCACCGTCCCCGCCTCGGGGCCTGAACCCACGCCGGCGCGGACAACACCCATGGCCTCGAGGACCCGGATGGCCTCGCGGACGGAGGTGCGGGAGACGCCGAGCTGCTCGGCCAGGCTCCGCTCGGCAGGGAGGCGGCCGCCGACGGCGAGCTGGCCGCCGGAGAGCTGGTCCTCGATCCACCGCAGGACAAGTTGGTGCGTACGCATGAACCCATGGTACTTGATGTGGTTGGACCACATGCCTTAGAGTGTGGTTAGACCACACTGGGGAGGCTCCATTTCAGCATCTCCCGGCACGCCCACGGAGGAAAGCCATGACCCACACCATCCAGCCGAGCAACCCGGAAACCACCCCGGGGCCGGACACGACGGACATTCCGGCCACCCAGCCCACCGGCGTCGCCGCAGCGGCCGCCGCCGTCCCGGCCGCGCTGAAGCGCCGCATCCCGAAGTACTCCGACCTTGCCCCGCTCATGCAGTTCAAGAAGCCCGAGTTCAGCAAGGAAGCGCGGCTCAAGCGCGCCAGCACCGTCTGGGAACTGCGCGACATCGCCAAGCGCCGCACGCCCCAGGCCCCCTTTGACTACACCGACGGCGCGGCGGAATCCGAGATCACCCTGCGGCGGGCCCGCGAGGCGTTCCTGGACATCGAGTTCCGCCCCGGCATCCTGCGGAACGTGTCCAGCATCGACCTGAGCACCGACATTCTGGGCAAGTCCTCCCGGCTTCCCGTCGGCATTGCGCCCACCGGCTTCACCCGGATGATGCAATCCGAGGGCGAATACGCCGGTTCGCAGGCCGCCGAGGCCGCGGGCATTCCCTACACGCTCTCTACCATGGGCACCGCCTCGATCGAGGACGTGGCCGCGGCGGCGCCCAACGGCCGCAACTGGTTCCAGCTGTACCTCTGGACGGACAGGGACCGCTCCCTCGAACTGATCGAGCGCGCAGCGAAGGCCGGGAACGACACCCTCATGGTCACGGTGGACACCGCCGTCGCGGGCGCGCGGCTGCGCGATGTCCGCAACGGCATGACCATCCCGCCGGCGCTCACGCTGAAGACCGTCCTGGACGCGTCCTACCGCCCTGCCTGGTGGTTCAACTTCCTCACCCACGAGCCGCTCACCTTCGCCTCGCTCTCGCGGTACACGGGCACGGTGGCCGACCTCATCAACTCGATGTTCGACCCCACCCTCACCTTCGAGGACCTGGACTGGCTGCGCGAAACCTGGAAGGGCAAGCTTGTGGTCAAGGGCATCCAGACCGTGGACGACGCCCGCAAGGTGGTGGACCACGGCGCCGACGGCATCGTGCTCTCCAACCACGGCGGCCGCCAGCTGGACCGTGCCCCCATCCCCTTCCACCTGCTCCCGGAAGTATCGAAGGCGCTCAAGGCGGACAACAGCGACGCCGCGATCATGCTGGACACCGGCATCATGAGCGGCGCGGACATCGTCGCCGCCCTGGCCCTTGGCGCCGACTTCACGCTCATCGGCCGCGCCTACCTCTACGGGCTCATGGCCGGCGGCCGGGCCGGCGTCGACCGTGTCCTGCAGATCCTCGAAAAGGACATGGCCCGTACCATGGCACTGCTGGGCGTCAGCAACATCTCCGAGCTGACCCCGGACCACGTGCGGATCCTCGGCACGTAGCCGCGTTACTTTTTGCGGCCGAACTTGGGCAGGTTCGCCAGCAGGTCCGCGGCCTTCGTCGCGGCGCGGCCCACGGTGCGGCCGATCTGCTGCGGGACGGTGTCGTCCTGGGCGGCGCTTCCAGGCACCTGACCGCCCGGAACCACGACGGCGGGACTCAGCTGGCCGCTCGCCGGTCGCCCGGGTGCGTGGGTGGCGTCGTCCGCGGTGCCGGCACGTGCCGCGGCTGATTGGGCCCCCGCTGCCGCGAACGCGTCCGGGAGCTCTGCGGCCTGCCCGGCCGCGGCCGACACGGGGGTCCCCGCTGCAGGGCTCGCAGTGGCTGCGGCCCGCGCCGACCCGGTCTGGGCTTCCTCGGCCTGCTGGGGTGCGGCGTCCGGTGACGCTGAGGCGGAAGCCACCCGTCCGACGTCGAACGTCTCCAGCCAGCTTGCGACGCCGGCCAGCGGCTTGGGATTGAGCGCGTAGTAGCGCTTCTGGCCCTGCGCGCGCATGCTGACGAGGTCTGCTTCGCGCAGCACCTTGAGGTGTTTGGAGATGGTGGGCTGGCTGGCGGCGAGCTCCTCGACCAGCTCCCCCACAGCTTTGTCCCCCGACTGGAGAGACACGAGAATGTCGCGCCGCGTTGCCTCAGCAATGACGGCAAATACGTCGTCTGTCACCATGAGACCCACCCTAGCGACATATACGCCGAATGGCATCTACTATTTCGCCGGTGGTTGGGCCCGTGAAGGACGGGTCGCCCAAGGAATTAGTCAGGGAACTAGTCGAACCAGGGATCCAGGCCGTACAGCGGGAAGACTTCCTTGCGTGTGGCCATCACGGTGCGGTCGATGTCGTCGTTGGGGTCGAATCCCACTTCCCAGGAGCGCCACCAGACGTCGGCGTCGTCGCCCATGCTCTCGGGGGTGTTCACGCCGTAGCGCTCCTGAACGTACGTCCGCCATGCCTCCGGCACCGGCGTGCGGAGCGGCACCGGACGGTTCGCGGCGATGCCGATCAGGTGGCTCCACGTCCGCGGCACCACGCCCGTGATGTGGTACCCGCCGCCGCCGGTGGCGACCCAGCGGTCCCCGCAGTACCGGGCCGCGAGGTTCGCGACGGCGACGGCGGCTTCGCGCTGCCCGTCCACGCTGACGTTGAGGTGGGTCAGCGGATCGAGCCGGTGCGAGTCGCAGCCGTGCTGGCTGACGATGACCTCGGGAGAGAAGGCACCCACCAGCTGGGGGACCACAGCGTGGAACGCACGCAGCCAGCCGGCGTCTCCCGTTCCCGCAGGCAGCGCCACGTTAACCGCGCTGCCCCTCGCCCCGGGGCCGCCGATCTCATTGGCGAAGCCGGTGCCGGGGAACAGCGACATGCCGGTCTCGTGCAGCGAGATGGTGAGGACGCGCGGGTCGTCCCAGAAGATGCTCTGCGTCCCGTCGCCGTGGTGGGCGTCGACGTCGATATATGCCACGCGCTGCACGCCGCCGTCGAGCAGTTTCCGGACGGCCAAGGCGGCATCGTTGTAGACGCAAAAGCCGCTGGCGCGGTCCCGGGACGCGTGGTGCAGCCCGCCGCCGAAGTTCACGGCCCTGACCGCCGAGCCGTCCAGGATGGAACTCGCCGCAAGGAGGGAGCCGCCGGCCAGGCGGGCTGCGGCCTCGTGCATGCCGGCAAAGGCCGGGTCGTCCTCGGTGCCCAACCCGTAAGACCCGTCCGCGGCGTCGGGGTTGTCGCTGGCCCGGCGCACCGCTGCCACGAAGTCGGGGCTGTGAACGGTGGTGAGCTCACCATCTTCGGCAACGTCCGGGGCGGACAGCGTGACGTGGGCAAGGTCCAGCAGACCCAGGCTCCCGGCCAGTCGGGCGGTGAGGTCCAGGCGTTCAGGCGCCATTGGGTGGCCCGGGCCGAAGTTGTACGCCGTCATGGCGGCGTCCCACACCACCGTCGTTGGCAGTGCGGGGAGGCTGAGTCCGGGCTGGAATGTCATTACTGACAGGCTACCGGAGCCCGGTCTGCCCCTTGGCCCGGCCACGGCGGAGGGTTTAGTGGTTTACTACTGGAGGAAGCAGAGTCAATCGAGGAACAGCCGCACATGACGCAAAGCCAGTCGAGGTCCAAGAGCCCGGCCAGCTGGCAACCCGCAACGCCGGAGCGTGAGGGCCTGTGGATATTCACGGGCATCCGTGACTTCATCGATGACATTGCCAACACGTCGCCGGCCCGCCTTGCCCTGAGCGCCTTTGTGGTGGTCATCGTCCTTTTCACCGCCCTCCTGTCCCTGCCGGCATCATCGGCGACGGGCGACTTCACTCCGCTTCACCAGGCCCTCTTCACCGCGGTCTCTGCCGTCTGCGTCACGGGCCTCACAGTGGTGTCCACCGCCGTGCACTGGTCCTTCTTCGGGCAGCTGATCATCCTCGTCGGCATTTTCGTCGGCGGCCTCGGCACGCTGACGCTGGCCTCGTTGCTGGCCCTGATGGTGAGCAAGAAGCTGGGCGTCAGGGGCAAGCTCATCGCCCAGGAAGCCATGAACAACGCGGGACGACTCGGTGAAGTGGGTACCCTGCTGCGAATCGTCATCACCACGTCTGTGGTCATCGAGGCCGCCCTCGCGATCGCCCTGATCCCGCGCTTCATGGTTCTCGGAGAACCCTTTTGGCAGTCTGTCTGGCACGGCGTCTTCTACGCGATCTCGTCCTTCAACAACGCCGGCTTCACCCCGCACTCGGACGGCATCGTCCCCTACGAGACTGACCTCTGGATCCTGATTCCGCTCATGCTCGGCGTGTTCCTGGGCAGTCTGGGCTTCCCCGTCGTCATGGTGCTGCAGCAAAACGGGCTCAACTGGAAAAAGTGGAACCTGCACACCAAGCTCACCATCCAGGTCTCCTTCATTCTGCTCGCGGCCGGCACCGTCCTGTGGGCGCTCATGGAGTGGGACAACACCCGCACCATCGGGAACATGAGCCTGGGCGACAAGATCACGCACTCGCTCTTCGCCTCCGTCATGACGCGCTCCGGCGGCTTCAACCTGGTGGACCAGAACCAGATGGAATCCACCACCAAGCTGCTCACGGACGCCCTGATGTTCGCCGGCGGCGGCTCCGCGTCAACGGCCGGCGGCATCAAGGTCACCACCATCGCCGTCATGTTCCTGGCCATCATCGCGGAAGCCCGTGGCGACGCCGACGTCAAGGTTTACGGCCGCACCATCCCCGAGGGCACCATGCGCGTGGCCATCTCAGTGATCGTCGCCGGCGCCACCTGGGTATCCGCGTCAGCCTTCCTGCTCCTGCACATCAGCGGGGCCTCCCTGGACCGGGTGCTGTTCGAAACCATCTCGGCGTTCGCCACCGTCGGCCTCAGCACCAACCTCAGCGCCGAGCTGCCGCCGGAGGGCGTGTATGTGCTGGCCGTCCTGATGTTCGCCGGCCGCGTCGGCACCGTCACACTTGCCGCCGGCCTGGCCCTGCGCCAGCGCAGCCAGCTGTACCACTACCCGGAAGAGAGGCCCATCATTGGCTAATTCGTCAGGCGCCCCCAACCGCCCCGCCCACAACGCACCGGTCTTGGTGATCGGCCTGGGCCGTTTCGGTTCCTCCACCGCCGAACAGCTGGTGAAGCAGGGCCGTGAGGTGCTGGCCATCGAGCGCGACAGGTCGCTGGTCCAGAAGTGGTCTCCCGTCCTGACCCATGTGGTGGAGGCGGACGCCACCAACATCGACGCGCTGCGGCAGCTGGGCGCGCAGGAGTTCAGTTCAGCCGTGGTTGGCGTGGGCACGTCCATCGAGTCCTCGGTGCTCATCACGGTGAACCTGGTGGACCTCGGCATCGAACACCTGTGGGTCAAGGCCATCACGCCGTCGCACGGGAAGATCCTCACCCGGATCGGCGCCAACCATGTCATCTACCCCGAGGCCGACGCCGGCGTCCGCGCCGCGCATCTGGTCTCCGGGCGCATGCTGGACTTCATCGAGTTCGACGACGACTTCGCCATCGTCAAGATGTATCCGCCGCGTGAAACGGTCGGTTTCACGCTGGACGAGTCCAAGGTCCGGTCCAAGTACGGCGTGACCATCGTGGGCGTGAAGTCCCCGGGCGAGGACTTCACCTACGCCCGGCCCGAGACCAAGGTGTCCGCCCGCGACATGCTGATCGTTTCCGGCCACGTGGACCTCCTGGAGCGGTTCGCCGCCAGGCCCTAACGGGTTGGCAAAAAGCCCGACGACGGCGACCCGCCGTCCCGCAAACGCACCACCCGCCGTCGCGCCTGACTTTCCACCCGCCGTCGGGAGTTTTTGTCCAGATATCGGGCCCTCAAGGGCCTTGAACCCGCGATATCTGGACAAAAACTCCGATGTGCCGGCGCGGAAGGTGGTGGGGTACCGGTGGGGACTACCCGAGCTGCTTGGTGATCTCGGCAGAGCGGTCAGCCGCGGCGCGGGCGCCCGCGGCGATGATTGCCGGCAAGCCGCGCTCATCGAACGTGGCGATGGCCCGCTCGGTGGTTCCGTTGGGGCTGGTCACGGCTTTGCGCAGGGCCGCCGGTTCGGCTCCGGGTTCCGCCAGCATGAGGCCGGCTCCCGCCACGGTCTCGCGAGCCAGCAGGAGCGCCAGCTCCTCGTCCAGGCCCAGTTCAACGCCGGCGGCGGCCATGGCCTCGGCCAGGTAGAACGCGTAGGCAGGACCGGAACCGCTGATGGCACCAAGTGCGTCCACCTGCTCCTCCGGGATTTCGACGACGGTTCCCACTGCGCCGAGAATGTCTTTGGCCCGCTGGAGCTGCTCGGGCGAGCAATTGGTGCCGGCAGACACCGAGACCACACCGCGCCCCAGCTTCGCCGGGGTGTTGGGCATCGTCCGGATCACCGGCTGGCCCGCGGGCAGGGCAGCTTCGAGCTGGGCGATGGAAACGGCGGCGGCAACGCTGATGACGATCGTGTCCGGGGAAAGTGAGCCGCTGACTTCCCGGGCCAGCTCCGCGATGCCCAAGGGCTTCACGCCGAGAATCACGATGCCGGCACCCTTTGCCGCCTGCTTGTTGTTGTCAGGTTCTTCGCTGCCCGCGATGGCCGTGATGCCGGCGTGCCGTTCGGCCAGCTCCGCAGCCCGCTCCGCGCGGCGGACGGTGGCCACGATCTCCATGGGATCCGTGCCGCCTTCCAGCAGGCCGCCCAGGATGGCCTCGTTCATTGATCCACAGCCAAGGAATGCGATTCGGTTGCTCATTGCTCCATCATTGCAGTTCAGCACGCCGGATGCAGACCGCGGCCACTCACAGGAAGCTCACATGTTGGTCGAAGGCTCCACACACCTTCGGCCCCTAACTTAGTTATTACCTCATTGAGGGTGCGAGTGATGAAGCAGGCATGGGGATGCTTGTCAGGCACCGACGGTCTGCAGTGGTTTTGCCCATTTTTCTGCAGCAGACTGTCGGTGTCTTTGCTTTTAAGCTCCTCCTGCGGCGGCAAACAGAATTCCCAGCCTGCTTTCAGGTAAATCCCGCAGAACACCCATACTCCCCCGCTAGAGTCATAGACGCCTCACAGGTGCGAGTGATGGAGCCGGTCCTTCGGGACTGGCGAGGCGCCGGTCGGTTGCAGAAGTGTTCCCCCCAGCTTCTTCTGCGTAGCCGGCCGGCGCTTACTCGTTTAAGACAGCGGCTTTAAGACAGCGGCTATAAGGCAGCGGCTATAAGACAGCGCCCAGATCGCCCGGCCACCGGACGGCAGGTAACCGCTAGAGGGCGGGCAGCGCCGAAACCTGCGGGACGCCCACATGCGGTGCAGGTTCCAGCGGGCCGTCAAAGACCAGCTGGTCGAGCCGCCGGAGAATGAGGCCCTCGCGCAGCGCCCACGGGCAGATCTTGATTTTCTTGTACTCAAAGAGCTCCAGGGCCGCTTCAGCCACCAGCGCACCGGCGAGGAGCTGGTTTGCCCGTGCCTCGGAGACGCCCGGCAGGTGCAGCCGGTCTTCGGACTTCATGGCGGAAATCCGCTGGGCCCAGATGCCAAGGTCCGTGCGGTTGAGGTCGCGCTTCACGTACGGGCCTGCGGCGCTGGGGGCCGCCCCGGCGATCCGTGCCAGGGAGCGGAAGGTCTTGGAGGTGCCGGCCACGACGTTTGCCCTGCCCACCTCGTTGAAGCTGCGGACCACCGGCTTGAGGGTGGTCCGGATGTACCGGCGGAGTTCCTTGACGCAATTCGCGGACGGTGGATCCTCGTGCAGCCAGTCGCGGGTCAGCCGGCTCGCGCCCAGGGGCACGGAGGTTGCAAGTTCCGGCAGTTCGTCCTGCCCCAGCGCCATTTCGAAGGAACCACCGCCGATGTCGAAGTTCAGGACGGTGCCGGCGCCCCAGCCGTACCAGCGGCGGACGGCGAAGAACGTCATGGACGCTTCCTCGCTGCCGGTGAGCTCCTGCAGCGTGACGGTGGTTTCGTGCTTCACCCGGGCCAGCACCGCGGCTCCGTTGGTGGCCTCGCGGATGGCTGATGTACAGAAGGCCAGCAGGTCGTCGGCCTTGTGCCGGGCTGCGAACTCCCAGGCCTCGAGCACGAACTCCGTGAGCTCGTGCTGGCCGGCGTCCGTGATGTTGCCGTCCGCATCGAGGTACTGCACCAGCGAGAGGGGGCGCTTGTGCGAGGCGAAAGGCACCGGCCGTGCGCCGGGGTGGGCATCCACCAGCAGGAGGTGGACAGTGTTTGAACCGATGTCGAGGACGCCTAGCCGCATCCTGCCATTATTCCTCCCGCCGGCGCAGCGGACACAACCCGTCGCTTACATTGCGGGCTTTAGTCTGCAGACAGCCGCGTAGGGTTACTCGCCTTCGAGGCCGGCAGGGTTGGGGTCCACTTCATCCGCGCGCTTGAAGTCGCGCTTGATGTTGGCGATGCCCTCGGGGTTGATCTCAAAGCCGTAGGCCGCACCCGGGTTGATGACCATTCCCAGCTCATCACCGATGTTGGCGATGATCGCCGCGCCTTGAGTGCCCAGCACGTTCGGGGCGGCCTCCAGGTACTCCGCGTCCACCCGGCTGGGGCGCGAGAACACCGCGAGGACCGGCTGGCCGTCCGCGTTGCCCAGCACCAGCGGCTCAACCTGCGAGTCCTCGCCTTCGAGCGCGTCGGAACTGATGATGTAGACCTCGTTGTTGAGGAACGACAGGATGACGTCCACCGGATCGGCGTCCGGCTGGCCGCCCCGGGCCAGCTTCTCCTCAAGGTCGTTCAGCGGCGTGGTGTCTGCAGGTTCCTGCTGTTCAGTCATGCATCTACTCGACCACGTCGCACGGCACGAAGCAATTCGCTTCCCTTTCCAGCTCCTGGCCCCTACTTCTTCGCTGCCGCCTTCTTCGCCGGGGCCTTGCGCGTGGCGGTGCGCTTGACCGGGCCCTTGGCCCGCTTTTCGGCCAGAAGCTCGACGGCGCGTTCCCGGGTCAGTTCCTCCAGGGAGGTGCTGCGGGGCACGGTGATGTTGGTGATGCCGTCGGTGATGTACGGACCGAAGCGGCCCTCCTTCACCACGATATTCTTCTCCGACACCGGGTCCGGACCGAACTCGGCCAGCGGCGGCACCGCGGCGCGGGCACCGCGCTGCTTGGGCTGGGAATAGATCTCCAGCGCCTGCTCCAGCGTAATGGTGAAGATTTCCTCTTCCGAACCGATGGACCGCGAGTCCGTGCCCTTCTTCAGGTACGGGCCGAAGCGGCCGTTCTGCACCGTGATCGGATTGCCCTCGGCATCCTCACCGAGCACGCGCGGCAGACTCATGAGCTGCAGCGCCTCGTCGAGGGTGACAGATTCCACAGTCATGGACTTGAACAGCGAACCGGTGCGCGGCTTGGCCTTGACCGGCTTCTTCGGCGGCTTGGGCTTGCCGTTCTTGTAGTACTCCACGGGCAGGTTGGCCAGCTGCTCCTCGGTCATCTCCGGGATGATCTCGGTGACGTACGCGCCGTACCGGCCGTTCTTGGCGACAACCGTGTGCCCGGTGTGCGGATCGGCACCCAGGACCCGTTCCTCCGGAGCGGCGGTTTCCATGAGCTCCACGGCCTTCGCGGCGGTGAGCTCGTCCGGGGCGAGGTCCTCCGGGACGTTCGCGCGGGCCGACTCGACAACCTCACCGGTCTTGGGGTCCACTGTGGGCAGCGAACTCTCCAGGTAGGGGCCGAACTTGCCGACGCGCAGCGTGATGCCGTCCGCGATGGGCACGGAGTTGATCTCCCGGGCATCGATCTCGCCCAGGTTGTTCACGATGCTCAGCAGGCCCGGATCGGCCTCTTCACCGTAGTAGAAGTGCTTAAGCCACGCGGCGCCCACGGCCTGGCCGTTGGCGATCTTGTCCAGGTCGCCTTCCATGTCGGCTGTGAACTCGTAGTCCACATAGTCCGTGAAGTGCTGCTCGAGGAGCCGCACCACGGAGAAGGCAATCCAGCTCGGCACCAGGGCCGAGCCCTGCTTCCGCACATAGCCGCGGTCCTGGATGGTGGAGATCGTGGAGGCGTACGTGGACGGGCGTCCGATGCCCTTCTTTTCCAGCTCCGCGGTCAGGGAGGCTTCGGTGTAGCGCGGCGGCGGGGAGGTTTCGTGGCCGACGGCGATGATGTCCGAGGCGGTCAGCCCGTCACCCTTCGCGACGTTCGGCAGGCGGCGGGCCTCGTCGGAGTCGTCGTCGCCGCGGCTTTCGTCCTTGCCTTCCTCGTAGGCTGCCAGGAAGCCGGGAAACGTGATGACGGTGCCGGAGGCCGAGAATTCGGCGTCGCGCCCGTCGGACGCCACCGCGCCCAGGCGGATGGTGGCCGTGGAGCCCTTGGCATCGCCCATCTGCGAGGCAACGGTGCGCTTCCAGATCAGTTCGTAGAGCCGGAACTCGTCACCGCTGAGCTGCTTGGCCACCTGTGCGGGGGTCCGGAAGGAGTCGCCGGCGGGACGGATGGCCTCGTGGGCTTCCTGCGCGTTGGCAGCTTTGCTGGTGTAGACGCGGGGCGACTGCGGAACGTACTCGGGCCCGTACAGCTCGGCGGCCTGGCGGCGCGCGGCCGTGACGGCCTCGTCGCTCAGCGCCGAGGAGTCCGTACGCATATAGGTGATGTAGCCGTTTTCGTACAGCCGCTGGGCGATCTGCATGGTGCTCTTGGACGAGAACCGGAGCTTGCGGCCTGCCTCCTGCTGCAGCGTGGAGGTGGTGAAGGGCGCGGCCGGGCGGCGGGTGTACGGCTTGGTGTCCACCGAGCGGACTCGGAAGTCGGCGTCCTGCAGGGCCGCAGCCAGCGAGGTGGCGAGTTCCTCGTTGAGGTGCGCCACGTTGCGCGAGGTGAGTTCGCCGTCGTCGTTAAAGTCCCGGCCGGTGGCGACCTTGGCACCGTCAACGGCGGCGAGTTTGGCCTTGAACGAGCCGGCATCGGCACCGAACTGGCCGGTCAGGTCCCAGTAGGACGCAGCCTTGAACGCCATCCGCTCGCGTTCGCGGTCCACCACCATGCGTGTGACCACGGACTGCACGCGGCCGGCGGACAGACCGCGCGCCACCTTGCGCCACAGCACCGGGGAGATCTCGTAGCCGTAGAGGCGGTCCAGGATGCGCCGGGTCTCCTGCGCGTCCACCAGGGCGGCATCGACGTCGCGCAGGTTGTCCATGGCGCGATGGATGGCTTCCTTGGTGATTTCGCCGAAGGTCATCCGGTACACCGGGACCTTGGGCTTCAGGACCTCCAGGAGGTGCCACGCGATGGCTTCGCCCTCGCGGTCCCCATCGGTTGCGAGATAGAGCGCGTCGGCGTCTTTGAGCTGGGCCTTGAGCTCGGCCACCTTTTTCTTCTTGTCCGGGGAGACGACGTAGTAGGGCTTGAAGTCGTTTTCGACGTCGACGGCGAACTTGCCCAGGGAGGTTTTCTTCAGGTCCGCGGGGAGCTCGGACGGCTGCGGCAGGTCGCGGATGTGACCGATGGAGGCCTCGACAATGAAGCCCTCGCCCAGGTACTTGGCGATGGTCTTGCTCTTGGCCGGAGACTCCACGATCACGAGTTTCTTGCCGGTTTTGGCCTTGCTTGGCACAGTGCTCCTACAGAAAAAGGTTGCTCGGGCAGATCAGCCCATATTGGCCTAGTTCACCATATTTTGCAGAATTCTGCGCAGTCATGTGGAAAACGGTGGCCCCCATCACGGGCCGGGCTGCCGGCTGCCCGGCCGCGTCTCCGAGGACCAGCGCGGGGCTGTCCCCCGCGCTTGTCAGGCGCCTTCGCGGCCGCCCGCGGCCCCCGGCAGGGTGCGGTCGTCCGGAATCAGGGACCACATGGTGGCGGTCCGCTCGGCACCGGGCGGAATGCGGCTGGGATCCTCCAGTTCGTAGTCCCGGAGCAGGTCAAAAACCCTTTCGGTCAGTTCGCTGCGCTGCTCGGCCGTCAGGTAGAGGAGGTTGCTGGCGAGTAGAACCGCCGACGCCGGCTCCCCTGACTCACCGCGCCGGCGCTGTTCGTCCCGGGCCCGGGCGTAGGCGCTGGCGCGGCGGCGGAACGCATCCAGTTCGAGGTCGATCACCGCAAAGTCCGGGCCCGCCACGGCCCCGCCCGAATTGATCGCAAAGTCAGTGCCGGCGGCCTTCCAGCGGCGTTCGCGCGCGTCGGCGGACGCCTCGGCCGGGACCACGATGCCCCACTTCTGCAGCGCCCGCAGGTGGTAGCTCATCGCGCTCGGGGTGAGCCCTGTCTGCTGGGCCAGTTCCGTGGCCGTGCGGTTGGACTGGGTGGAGTACAGCTCGGAGATCACCTCCAGGCGCGCGGCATGGGCCAGGGCCCGGATCGCTTTGGGGTCGGTGATTTCCACCTTCTTTTCCGGCCGGTTTTTCCGGCGCGGCGCGGCGTCCGACGGCGGGGTGCCCGCCGGTGCCGAAGACGGCCTGTCAGTACTCACTTCTTCAGTCTACGCAGCATCAGGAAGCTCTGAAAGAAATGCTTGATATCCAAACTCCCGGACCCGCCGGCTTGCCCCGGAAATACTAAGCATGCTTTGCTTACATGCGTAAACAGACCTCCCGCAAGCAGTTCGCGGCGGGGCAGCCAGTGTTGGCAGCCCCGTGAGAAGCCCAAAGGATGACCATGATTACCCTCGACGAAGACGCAGTGACGCCGGCAGGCCTGCCCGCCCTTGACCTGACGGACGCGCGCCACGGCACCGGCACCAGCGGCTCCCTGCTGGCGGGACCGGGCACCCCGCAGCACTGCCGGCGGCCGATGCAGCGTCTGGATCAGGAGTTCTCCCTGGAAATGGCCATCCGGGTGGACGGCGAGCGCCTGATCCGCTCGGTGAAGGCCGTGGGTGCCGCCGACGCCGTGACGTACCGCTGCATGTGCGGCTTCACCATGGACGTCCCCGCTCCAGGGATGGACCGCGCCCTGATTAACTGACGGGCCCTGCCCCTTTACTGACGCACTGCTGCTTAACTGAGTGCTCCGGCCGCGCCCTGGGCGCGAACGGGCACTTGTGGCCCCGAATCCGCTGGGATTTGGGGCCACAACTGTCCGTTCGCGCCGTGGGAACGCTGTCAGTCCGGAGAAGCGGGGAGCAGGAATCCGTCCCGGACCAGATTGGCCACCTCGGTGAGCAGACCGGTCCGGAAAGCATCGCCGTCGAACTCCTCTGTCCCGCCGAGCAGCGCCTCAAGGGCCCCGATGATCTGTCCGGCGGTCAGGTCGCCGTCGCACGCGGAGACAAAGCCCGCCAGTTCGGTGCTGAGCAGGTTAGTTCGGCGGAGACCCGATCCCTGGCGCAACAGGATGACGCCGGGGTGTTCGGCGCCGGGGCGCTGGTGGCGCTCCTCGGTGACGTCTTCGGCCACGAGCAGGTGGGCCGCGGCGACGTCATGGTCCGCCAGCCAGTCAGCCCTGTCGACCGCTGCCCCCAGGTGCGGCCCGACCGGTTGTTCAATCGGGTACGTAATCTCCTCGAAGCGGTGGATACGCCGCGCACCGGCAGGCCGCCGCAGGAAGATCATTCCGAAGCCGATCCCGGCAACATTCCGCGAGGCGAAATCCGCCAGATACGCGGCGTAGGCCTCCTGGTAGTGCCGGCGGTCCCGGGCTTCGGAGGCATCCTGCAGCCAGGTCTCGGCGTACTGCTCCGGCCCCACCTGTTCGCGCTGAATGAACCACGCGTCGGTGTCCGGACCGGCCCAGCTTTGCGGCCGTTCATCCCACGTTGAGCCGTCCGGGATCTCCCAGTTGCCCAAAAGCTGGGCTGTTCCGCCCGGGGCCAGCACCTCCGGCAGGGAGCGGATGAGTGACGCGACGATCTCGTCCCCCGGCAGGCCGCCGTCGCGGTAGGTGAACTGGTCAGCTGCGGCCTCGCCCGCAGTGCGCGGTGTGATGACGAAAGGCGGATTGGACACGACGAGGTCGAACGCCTCGCCGGCAACGGGCTCGAGGAGCGATCCGAGGCGCAGGCTCACCCGCTCGTCGGGCCGCACCGGATTGATGTCCAGGGCTTCGGCATTGAGCAGGAGGTTGAAGCGCGTGAAGGCGAGGGCGCGCTCGGAGATGTCCGTGGCGGTGACGTGCCCGCTGTGCTGCAGGAGGTGGAAGGTCTGGATGCCGCAGCCGGTGCCCAGGTCCAGCGCTCTTCCGGCGGGCCGGCGGATGGTCGACTGGACCAGGGTGGTGGACGCCTGCCCGATGCCCAGGACGTGGTCGTGCCTGAGGACGCCGGGCCGCTGGTGTGCGGCGAGGTCGCTGGCCACCCAGATTTCGACGCCGCCGTCGCCGGAATCCCAGCCGTAGGGGCGCAGGTCCGCCTCGGCGGCCACCTTTGTCCCGGTGATTTTCGCCAGCCCCAGCGCTACGAGGCCTTCGGCGCGGGTCCGCGGCAGCGCGCCGTCGAGCACCGCCGCTTCCTGCGGCACGGCCAGAAGCCAGAAACGCACGACGGCGGCCAGGGCCGCGGTGCGCGGCTCGCCGGCGGCTGCCGCTTCCGTCGCGATCAGTGCCGGGATGAGCTGGTCACGGTTGAGGGCCGCGTACGCCGGCTCCCCCAGCAGGTCTGCCACGCCTTCCAGGGTGTAGCCCGCCTCGCGGAGGTCCGCGGCCAGCGCCTGCAGGAGGTCGGGCAGGTCGCTGCGCGGTGCGTCGGGAGTGTTGCCGGCGGTGAAGTGCGTTGGTTCGGTCACCGGCCAAGTCTATTTCCCGGCCATGCCTGCGTGCCGGTCGCGTGATGGTCGCGACTGCGTGCCGGCCATGCTCCTTTCGGCCGCCTCGGGCCGGGGCCCCTTGCTGTGGTGCCTGATGATTGTCGGCGGCTGGGGCTACAGTGGGGCCATGCTCGGAACCCAGGCAGTGGCGGCCGATCCCGATTGGCTGCGGTACGCGGTGGCCTTCGCACCGCTGTTGGCCGCCGTCATTGCTGCCTGGATCGCGTGGCGGACGCTCGCCCAGCGGCGCGAGGCTGACCGGCGGGACCAGTGGTGGAAGCGGACGCAGTGGGCCATCGACCTTGCCATGGACCGCGACTCCAGCAGGGCCGTCGTTGGCCTGGTGGCACTGAAGCACCTTGCGGCCAGCGATCTGTGCACCGACGAGGACTATGAGTTGCTGGACAAGATCGGCGGCGCCAAGATCGATGCGCTGACCCTGTCCGAGGAAAGCGCCCGGCGGGAACCGGCGGAGAAACACCTGTCGAATCATGGGACCCCGGACCGGGAAGCTGCGGAACCGCAACTGCCACATCGGGAAACCGCCGCTCCACTGCGCACAGCGGGACGGGCCGCTGTCATCCCCGTGACCCTGGAGTCCCGGGGCGAACGGGTTCTGGCGGACTCCGCGGGCACGGCCAAAGTACTGGTCGAGGCAGACAGACTTGTCTCTTTCGTGGCCGCGCGGCGGGACGCAAGGAGGGGCACGGACTCCGGCGCCAGCTCCAACGGGTAAGTTTGAAGTCATGCCTGACCGTTCACCCTTGATTTCCCGTGCCCTGGGCGGGGCGGCCGCATCCGCCGCCATTCTGCTGGCCACTGTTGCCTGCTCGTCCGTGGTGTCCGTCGAAAACGCCGATGTTCCGCAGTGGCGGGCCACCGCCCTGCCCTCCGACAGCCAGGCAGTGCTGGAGGATTCCGGCAAGATCCTCAACCGGAACAGGATCGTCCAGGAGGCGGCCAGCGTCCCGGCGGGTGACTACACGCTGACCATCACGTGCGACGGCGGCGGCAAGGCGTTCTTCGCCGTGACGCTGGCCGGCAAAGAGCTGACGGAAGCCGGAGCGGCCTGCAACGGCAGCCGGGAAACCGCGAGGATCACCGTGCCGAAGACCGGGCACATGGAGATTAGTGCGTCCAGCGTGGACGCGCCGCTGCTGTACGCCTATCACCTGGTTCCTGCGCGCTAATCCGGCACCGATTTGGCGGCGAAGCCATGCGCATCGCGCATGTCGGGGACGGCGGGGCAGAAGTTTTTCTTCCGGTGGATTCCCATCTGCACCGGCTCTGTACCGGCGCCTCCGGGAGGCCTAAAGTCGGGGTATGCCCGCGGTGCGGATGGCCTCCGCGCATCGTTTCCTGGGGCGGGCGCAACGCAAGCGTTGGCTGCGGGCGCCGGCAGCCGCCGTCGTGCTTTTCTTTGTGCTGGTGGCAGCCCTCCTGGGCGGCTGTGAATACAGCTACGACGACGGCCGGGGCGAACTTCCGGATGCCGCACCCGCGGTGACGGATCCCGTGTTGCCGCATGATCCGCTGGAGAACCAGCCCGTCTCGGGTCAGGAACTCACCGAATGGGCGAAGGAAGTCCTGCCCGACGCCGAGGGACAGGTCTTCCACACCAGCTACGGGAGCGTTGCCAGGGGCCGCAGCAAGACCGAATCCACCAAGCAGCTGCCCGGCGGCACCTACTCGCTCATCCTTGCGTGCCGGAGCGAGCGGCGGGTTACTTTCACCATCCGCGATGCGGAGTTCGCCCTGGTGGACCTGAGCCTCCGCTGCGGGACGTCGCGCGTCAATGTGGTGCACCTGGACGAGGACTCCGTGCTTCGGGTGACGGTGGAGGCGCGCTCGGACGCGAACTTCGCCTACCGGATCAGCCGGATCTGACTCTGCAGCTCAGGCGGCGGCGCAGCCGTCCGGGCAGCGCAGGGTTTCCGGGTTGGCGGCGCACCCGGCGCAGTACAGGGTGAGCGTGCGGCAGCTGGGGTTCGAGCAGTTCTCGAACTTGCTCGTGGGCGCCTGGCAGCGGACGCACTCGCCGATGGTCTTGGCATCCCCGCTGAATTCGAGGTGCATGCGCTTGTCGAAGACGTAGAGGGAGCCTTCCCAGAGGCCCTGGTCCTTAAACTTTTCGCCGTAGCGCACGATCCCGCCGTCCAGCTGGTACACCTCTTTGAAGCCGCGGTTCACCATGAGGCTGGACAGCACCTCGCAGCGGATGCCGCCGGTGCAGTAGGTGACCACTGGCTGGTCCTTGAGGTGGTCGTATTTGCCGGAGTCGAGTTCGGTGATGAAGTCATGGGTGGTGGCGACGTCGGGGACGATGGCGTCCTTGAACTTTCCGATCTGTGCTTCGAACGCGTTGCGCCCGTCGAAGAACACGACGTCCTGGCCGCTGGCCTTCTTTACATCGACGAGTTCGTGGAGTTCCTCGGGCAACAGGTGCGTCCCGCCTCCCACGACGCCGTTCTCGTCCACCTTCAGCTCGCCGGGCGCGCCGAAGGACACGATCTCGTTGCGGACCTTGACGCTCAGCCGGGGGAAGTCCTCCGCCCCGCCGTCGGACCACTTGACGTCGATGCCGTGGAAGCCCTTGTATTCACGGGTGGTCTTCACGTACTGCTTGACGGCCCCGATCTCCCCGCCGACAGTGGCGTTGATGCCGTCCTTGGAGATGAGGATCCGTCCCGTCAGGCCGAGCTTTTCGCACAGGGCACGCTGCCAGAGCCGAACAGCGTCCGGGTCTGCGATGGGAGTAAAGCCGTAAAAGAGTACGATTCGGTTCAAAGCCACGTATTTAAGGGTACTTGGTGGCCGCCGGGGACGGATTCGGACCGGGCAAGAGCCTCCTATCACAATTGCATAAGCAAGCGCCAAAGCTCTGTTGCTTATGACAGCGCTGGAATACCCTCAACACATGACGCCAGAAGCCATGGTTGGAGACATCACTCATCTGCTTGAAGTCTGGGTAGCCGGTTGGGCTGGCTGCCGGGGCTACGAGACGCGCACCGAGGGACGGTTCCCCGCCGCCTTGCGTGCGGACACGACCGGGGACTGGGAATACTTCGCCTCCGATCCCACGGACGCCGAGTTCGCAGACCTGGCAGCGAAGACGGCAGAGGCCCCCAAGCGGGTCCTGACCATCCTGACCAACGATGTGGGGCGCTACAAGCTCCTGGCTGAGCAACACAACCTCAACGCCACGTCAGCGTCCCAGACCATGATGGTCGTGGACATGGAAACGCAGGATGCAGAGGACCCGTGGCTCTCGGACGACGACCTGTCCCTGAAAACGTGGGAGTCAAACGGCGTCCACTTTGCCGAAGTACGCTCGGGGGACACTCTGGCGGTGAGCGGCCGCGTGGTGGTCATCAACGGCACCGCGGTGTTCGACAAAATCGTCACGGAACCCTCCTTCCAGCGCCGCGGACTGGGCAGCTTCATCATGAAGGCGCTGGCGGCCCAGGCGTTCTCCCACGACGTGGAGGACGGACTCCTGCTGGCGTCCCTGGACGGACAGAAGCTGTATTCGCATCTGGGCTGGTCGTCGGTGTGCCACGTGCTGATGCTTTCCGCCTCCGATGAGGGGTCAGACCTCTCAGTGGTCTGACCCGCCCCGGGGCTCGCGCCCTCCGGGGCTTTGTCCTGGCGATTTTTGCCCGAATGAAAGAATGTTGGGGTGAACCCCCATGACTCGCTGATTCCGTTGCTGGGCCGTGGCCCGGACCCGGAGCAGCTCCGGCATGTGCGGACCATTCCGGCGCGCGCCGCCGTGCACGAGCCGTGGCCGGACTGGGCGCACCCCGACCTGGTCACGGCCTACGGCAAACTCGGCATCCACCAGCCATACCGGCATCAGATCCAAGCGGCGGACATCGCCCACGGCGGTGATCACGTGGTGATCGCCACCGGGACTGCTTCCGGGAAATCCCTGGCTTACCAGCTGCCGGCACTGGACGCAATTCACCGGTCCGAGCTCCGCGTCCTGTCCGACCCGGGAAAAATCCACGACGACGGCGCCGTGACGCTCTACCTCTCCCCCACCAAGGCGCTGGCGGCAGACCAACTTGCGGCGATCCGGTCCCTGAACCTCCCAACTGTCCGGGCCGAAACCTACGACGGCGACACCGATCAGGCCTCCCGCCGCTGGATCCGCGACCACGCGAACTTCATTTTGGCCAACCCGGACATGCTCCACTTCGGCATCCTGCCGAACCATGCCTGGTGGGCGGGGTTCTTCCGGCGCCTGCGGTACGTGATCGTGGATGAGGCCCACAGCTACCGAGGCGTTTTCGGCTCCCACGTGGCCAACCTGATGCGCCGTCTGCGGCGCATCTGTGCCTACTACGCGACCGACGGCAGCTCCGCCGGACCGGTGTTCATTGCGGCGTCCGCCACCGCTTCCGAGCCAGAGAAGTCCTTCGGCCGGCTCATTGGCGCCGCGGTCCGTGGAGTCTCGGAAGACTCCTCGCCCCACGGGTCCACGACAGTGGCGTTCTGGGAGCCTGCGCTCACCGAGGTCCGAGGCGAGAACGGGGCCAAGGAGCGCAGGACAGCCGTCGCCGAGACCGCCGACCTCCTGGCGAACCTTGTCTCATCACGGGTCCGGACCATCGCGTTCATCAAGTCCAGGCGCGGCGCAGAAACCATCTCCTCCATCACCAAACGGCTCCTGGACGAGGTCGACCCGAGCCTGCCGCAACGGGTGGCGGCCTACCGCTCCGGCTACCTCCCGGAGGAACGCCGTGCCCTGGAAAGGGCATTGCGGACCGGCCAGCTGCTGGGCATTTCCAGCACGTCGGCGCTGGAGCTGGGCATCGACATCTCCGGGCTCGACGCGGTGCTGGTGGCCGGCTGGCCCGGCACCAGGGCCTCCCTCTTCCAGCAGATCGGCCGGGCGGGCCGCGCCGGGCAGGACGCCATCGCCGCCTTCGTGGCCAGCGACGACCCTTTGGACACCTATCTGGTCAACCATCCCGAAGCCATCTTCGACGTGTCCGTCGAGGCCACAGTCTTTGATCCGTCCAACCCCTACGTCCTGGGCCCGCACCTCTGCGCTGCTGCGGCCGAGCTCCCGATCGGCGTGACCGAGCTGCCCCTGTTCGGCGCCACTGCGGAAAAACTCCTCGGGCAGCTGGTGGCGCAGGGTTACCTGCGGCGGCGCCCGGCCGGCTGGTTCTGGACCCACCCGCAGAGCGCGGCCGCCATGGTGAACCTGCGGGCCGACGGCGGCGGCCCGGTGAGCATTGTGGACGCGGACACCGGTTCGCTGCTGGGGACCATGGATTCGCCGCAGACGCACTACCAGGCCCATACCGGGGCCGTGTACGTCCATCAGGGTGACAGCTACGTGGTGGAGGACCTGAATGAGGACGATCATTGCGTGGTGGTACGCCGGGCCAACCCCGACTATTACACGACAGCGCGGGACGTGACGCAGATCGAGGTCCTCGAGACCCAGCGGACGGCGCAGTGGGGCGACGTGGCCGTGCACTTCGGCGACGTCAAGGTCACAACGCAAGTGATCTCCTTTCAGCGGAAGGCCCTGATTTCCAACGAAGTCCTGGGTGAGGAACCCCTCGATCTGGGAGCCCGCGACCTGTTCACCAAGGCCGTGTGGTTTGTGGTGGAAAACCGGTCACTCACGGGCGCCGGACTCATCGAAGCGCAGTTCCCCGGTGCCCTCCACGCGGCCGAGCACGCCGCCATCGGCCTGCTGCCGCTGGTTGCCTCGAGTGACCGCTGGGACATCGGTGGGGTTTCAACCGCAATCCATGCCGACACCGGGGTGCCGACGATTTTCGTGTATGACGGACATCCTGGCGGCGCCGGTTTTGCGGAGCGGGGCTTCGAGAAAGCCAAGGTTTGGCTGAAGGCCACGAGGGACGCGATTGAGGCCTGCGAGTGTGAATCCGGTTGCCCCTCCTGCGTCCAGTCACCGAAATGCGGCAACAAGAACAACCCGCTGGACAAGGACGCGGCTGTCACCCTGATCGATGTCCTGCTGAAGGACGCGCGGGACGCTGCAGCCCGGGAAGATTCCAAGGCGGGCGCGCAGGCGTAGGACGCGGTCGAGGTGGGAACAGGGCGCTTTAGGGCGGCGGTCCCGCCCTGGCACGGCCGGTGGCGACGCCCAGGAAGGGACCGGCAGCCAGCTCGGTACTGACTTCGACGGACTGGTCGCCTCCAGCGGTGCAACTGATGAGTGTTGCTTGGTGGCGGGCAGCCACGGCCGCGGCCACAGCGCACGGCTCACCCGCTGAGACACCGCGGAGCGCGTCAGCCGCGGCCAAGGCGGCGAGGTCGGCTGCGGCGGCGGCCCTGGACGCCGCCGCCGACGCCTGCGCCAGCAGGAGGAGCAGGGACATGACCATGACCACCACCATGCCCAGCGCTGCGGCCAGCACGGTGCCCGACCCGCGTTCGGATTCGACTCCGGACACGGGGTTACTGCGGCGGCCGCGGGGCTGTTGGCACCGCCGGCTCATAGAGACCGCCCGGCAGCAGTGCCATGTGCACGCCCCGCCAGTGCCGGCTGCCCAGGGAGGTCCGTTCCCGAGGTCGGTGCCGTTGCGGAACTCGGTGCCGTTTCAGGAGGCGGCGCCGATGACGGCGTTTCGCTTCGTGCCTCGGCCCTGGCAGTCAGCGTCCACGGAACCATGCGTCCCAGGGGCCCGGCCGCCCGGTCCGACACCGTGACGCTCATCCAGTCGCCGCCGGGCACCACTGCCGACGAGGCCGATGGGCCCGCCAACCTCCGGACAATACCGGCGACCGCGGCAGGGTCTTCACCCCTGGCGAGCGCCCTGGCGCCTGCCCGCGCAGCGTCCTGCAGCCGCAACTGGGTGATCCCCGCCGCAGACCCTGCCAGCAGCATCGCCAGAAGCAGCAGGACCGCCGGAAGAGCGACCGCAAATTCAGCGGTCACTGCGCCACGGTTCTTCCCGTGTTCGCTCTCGGTGCCGCGGGCCTTCCCCTGACCGCGGCTGCCGGCCTCTTCTCCGGACGGGCTCCTGTGCTGCCGGCAGGACTCAAGTCCGGCCGCCGTTAGGGTCTGCGGAGCGGGTTTCACGGCAGGGCCAGCGCCGTACGGATCAGGTTGAGCAGGAAGCCACGGACTTCGTCGCTTCGCAGGATGAACACCAGGAGCCCGGCGAAGCCCACCGCCGCCAGGGTCGCGATGGCATACTCGGCCGTCGCCATGCCCGATTCCGAGCCTATGAGGCGCCTGCGTGGCCGTGGCTTCACCCGCGGCGCGGTACTGGCACCCGGATAGATCTCCAGGACATCGGCTTTTTCGGAGTCCTGGCGTAAGGGCCGGGCAGCTTCACCCGGGGTTTGGTAGTTGAGGGACATAGATTTTCCTTTCTGGAGTTCCGGCGGAGTACCGGTGCTTTCGACTCTCCCGTCGTCCGCCAGGACCGGTAAGGCCTGAACTTCGCTAAGTGGAAAAGCACCCCGTTCGGCCGCATGTGGAGGGAAGGTGCCGGTGTACCCACCGACGGCCCCTGCGGACAGTGCGGCCGTCGGCAGTGTGCCATTACGGCAGCGTGGAGAGACTTTGGCCGGGCAGATGCCTGGCGAGGGCAAAGTCCCGGCGGCGGGGACATGGCAGCGCGAAGAAGCCGGCGCTGGGCCAATTTTTGGCAGCGCGAGAAAAGGGCTGGAGCACGCAGAAGAAACGAGCGGGGCCGGCCGGTCGGGCGCCAGGAAACGGAGGCGTCAGGAAACAACGGACCAGCCCCCGCGGACATCGGTGTGGGAGATCGCGGCGCAGTCTTCCGCACCAGGGGGTGATGTGGGGGCGGGTCTCAGCTGCCTGAAGGACTCAGCTGCCCGAAGGAACCAAGGCAAGCAGCACTGGAACGACTCCCAGGCAGATGAACGCGGGCAATGAGCAAAGCCCCAGCGGAACCACCAGCTTGACCCCGAGGGACGCCGCGCGCTTCTCCGCGGCCCGGAAACGTTCCCGCCTCATTCTGGCAGCCTGGGCATAAAGGATGGACGACGACGGCGCGCCAGTGAGCGCGGCGAAGCCCAAGGCATCCCGGAGGGCGAGTATTTCCGGCGAGCGCACGTCTGAACTCCGCCAGGCCGTCTCCCAGTCGGCACCAATAGCCATGGCTCCGACGACGGGCCGCAGGGCACGGCCGTACTCGGGTGAGGCCGCAGCAGCCACCAGTTCCAGGGCCCGTCCGATACCCGCACCTGCGTGCAGCATGGCGGCTATCAGCTCAAGCATCATGGCAGTATCCCGCAACCCCTGCGGCTGCCCTGCACAGGTCTGAGAGCCTTCGCCCCCATCCGCAACGCCATTGCCCGCCGGCAGGCCGCTCCGGCGGAGGAGCCCGGATCTTGCGTGAGCCGTTCCGCTAAACGCTAGGCCTGCGGCGGCCGCGAGCGCCAGGACGATGAGGAAGGCAGCCAGAACCGATCCGCTCATTGGCCTGATCCCGTCATGCCGGGCCACCCAACCGGCCGGTTTTCATGGTGCAGCCGCCCCGGCCGCTGCCTGCACAAGCTTTGCGGACCAGATGCGGCCAGCGAGCGTCAGTCCGATGCCCGCGACCAGCGCAACCACCCCGAACGGTGTGCCCAGCAACATTGCCAGCGGGTCCACGCCGAGGCAGGCACCCAGTCCGAGTCCCAGCAGGGGGAGCCAGGTCAGCAATGCGACCGTTGCCTTCGGTCCGGCGAGCGCCGTTTGCCGGGCCGCTTCGGCATCATCTTCAACCTCCAGCTGGGCCGCGAAGCGCGTCAGGACGTCAGCCAGAGGACAGCCGCTGGCTGCCGCTATCTCGAAGCAGGCCGCCAGTTCTGCCCAGATCCGTGGCTCCCGGCCGCCGGCGCGTTGGCGCGAAGTCGAACATGCCGACCGGATCGCCTCCGCTACCGGCGCACCCCGCAAGGCGGCTCCCCTGGCCGCTGACAGAACAGCCGCCGACCCGGGGCTGAGCCGTGGCCGGCGGGGGTCGTCATCTGCGGAGCCCTGCTCCACGTAGAGCTGCCACAGTTCGTCCCACAGCCGTGAAGGCGACCGGCCGCCCTTCAGCAGGGCGGCCAGTTGCTGAACCACAACCGTCAGGGATACGAAGGCTGCCTTACGGCGACGCCGGTCGAGGCCAAACCGGTCTCCGCCCGGAACGGCCGGCCTGCCGTTACGGCGAACACGGCCACCCGCTAAACCGCTGAGTCCGAAGGCACTGCGTGCTCGCCGAAGGGGCCCATAAGCAGGACTCAGCATCAGCCACGCGGCAAGCGCCAGTGCACCAACAAAGATTGCGGTCATGCTGCTGCCCTGCGGGCTCCGCGTTTTTCGCTCATGATCCCCGGACCTTCCTTGCCTGTTGACACTGTGACCGTGCCCGGGTGCGAC
This sequence comes from Arthrobacter sp. NPDC057013, assembly GCF_042674585.1. Taxonomy (NCBI): domain Bacteria; kingdom Bacillati; phylum Actinomycetota; class Actinomycetes; order Micrococcales; family Micrococcaceae; genus Arthrobacter; species Arthrobacter sp. NPDC057013. Next base: position 50,675 of record NZ_JBHUSE010000001.1, on the reverse strand, counting down.
TGCTGCGGTCCTCCAGCCGCTGGCCCGGCAACCGCGCCGGAGTGCAACTGTTCCGGCCCTCCAGCCGCTGGCCCGGCGACCGCGCCCGGGTGCGACTGCCGCGCTCCACCTGCCGCTGGCCCGTCCAGCCCGGAGTCGCGGACGGTTCCGGAAGCGCGGGCAGACGCGGTCAGGCGCGAGTCACGGACGGATCCTGCATCGCCGGCATGGCCGGAACGGGGACGGGCATCGCCGGCATGGATAAAGTCGCCGGCCTGCCCGCCACCGGGGAGCGTTCCTGTCTCCAGTGCCAGGCCCGGGTCGAGGGCCAGCCGTTGGGCAAGGACCTCCCACGCCGGCCCGGGGACCGGCCTGCCGCCTGAAATGTCCAGCGCCACGGCGACGTCGAGGCCACCGTGCCGCTCGGTCAGGATGCCGATGCACGCGACGTAGCGCCCGTGCCTCGACCGGGCCACGTGCACCACCACATCAAGGGCGCTGGCCACCTGCAGGCGGACCGCATCCTGTCCCAGCCCTGCCAGGGCTCCGAGGGCGGTGAGCCTGGCCGGGACAGCGCCTGCGGCGTTGGCGTGGATGGTCCCGCCGCCTCCGGTGTGGCCGGTGTTCATGGCCGTCAGGAGTTCGCGCACTTCGGAGCCGCGGCACTCCCCCACAATCAGCCGGTCCGGCCGCATCCGCAGGGCCTGGCGGACGAGTTCCCCGAGATCCACGGCTCCGCCTCCCTCGAGGTTCCCGTGCCGCGATTCCAACGACACCACATGCGGGTGTACCGGGTTAAGCTCCGAGGCGTCCTCGATCAGGACCAGCCGCTCCCCCGGATGGCACAGCCCCAACAGGGTGGACAGCAGCGTCGTCTTTCCGGAGCCGGTGGCTCCGCTGACCAGGAAACTCAGCCGCCGTTCCACCATGCGCTCCAGAACGCACTGAACCAGTGGCCCGAACATGCCCCCGTCCCGGAGCTCGTTCATGGTGAAGACCTGTTCCCGCCGGATCCTGATACTGAGCAGCGTGCCCGACGCCGAGATGGGCGGCAGGACGGCATGGACCCGGTAGCCGCCCTCGAGCCGCACATCGACGCATGGCGATCCGTCGTCCAGACGCCTGCCGCCGGAGGCGACCAGCCTGGCGGCAAGGGCCCTGAGCTGGGCCTCCCCCGCGAAGGCGACGGATGTCCGTTCGATGCCGCGGCCCCTGTCCAGCCAAACGGAGTCCGGGGCGTTCACGAAGATGTCCGTAACCGACGGATCCCTGACCAGGTGCTGCAGCGGTCCAAGTCCGTTGAGCTCGGCACTGATGCGTTCAGCGGCGGCGAGCGAACCCGCTGTGCCCAGCAGCTTACCGGTGGCCTGCACGGCGGCTGCCACCCGCGACGGGGTCACCGGCCCCGCATCCGCCATGACCGACTCGCGCACGGTCTCAAGAAGCCCCGCGTCCAGGACACGGGCCGCGCGTCTGCGGCCCGCAGTCTCCGCGAGCGCGGCACGGGAAGCGGGTGCCCCGGGGAACCCTGCTGAGGCGCGGACGCCAGTCTCGGCACCGGCCCCGGGCACTCCCAGATGAGCACTCACCGGAAGTCTCCCACCTGCAGGTCGCCGGCGAGGAGGCCAAGCACTGAGGAAGCGAAGCGCCGGACGCTCTTCCGCCTACCTTGGTCGAGCAGGCGCCCCAGCTCGGTGGCCGAGGCTGTGCCGCGCACCTCGGGCATCACGCCGTGCAGCGGGAGTCCCACGGATTCTGCGACGAGCGCGGCGTCCAGCGCCACGCCGGCCTTTCCCCTGATGACCAGGGCGGACTCGACGGGCGGAAGCTCCTGCAGCAGCCGGGCGGCGGCAACTGCAGCCTTCAGTTGGGCGGGGACAACAACCAGGAGGCGGTCGCAGTCCCATGCGAACGTGCGCAGCGGTTCGGCGCTGCGTCCGATATCGACGATCACCACTTCGTACCCCCGTCGGGCGGCGTCGAGGACGCCTCCCACCGTGACCGGGTCCACGAGGGGCGGCCGTTCCCTGCTCCCGGGCCAGGACAGAAACGAGAAACCTCCGGCGACGGGCAAGGCGTCCGCGAGCTGCTGCGGGTCGATGCTGCCACTGGCATCGGCGAGGTCCGGCCAGCGAAGGCCTGGGGATTCCTCCGCCGCCAAGGCCAGCTCCAGCCCGCCGCCCCAGGGATCGGCGTCCACGAGCAGAACCCGTGCACCGAGTTCAGCTGCTGCCTGCGCTAGCCACGCCGCCGCGGTGGTGGCACCTGCCCCTCCGCAGCCGCCGGTGACGAGCACCAGGCCTCCGGCCTCCGGTGAACGTGACCGGCTGAGGTACTCGGCAAGCCATGCGGCGGCGTCGGGAAGAACCGCGACGCGTTGGGCACCCAGGGCAGCGCCCAGGTGCCAGAGCGTATCCCCTTCCCCGCTCAGTCCCACCAGTACGGCTGGCGCACGGCGCCGCGGCGGAAGTTCACGGACATCGCTGCCGACCAGGACATCGGTTGCGGAATCCCAGAATGGCGCGGCCTCCGCCACGTCGTCCACCACCCGGAGCCGTCCACCGGCTGCCGCGACAATCCGTTCAACCTCGCCCCGCAGGTATTCGAAGCCCGTGACCAGCAGGATGTCGCCGCCGTCGGCGGGAAGCCAGGTTCCCGGTTCCGAACCGGCCAACGGCCCGCCCGGAGCTGGCCTGCGCGGTGCACCGGGCCCCTCACCGTCAGGCAGCGCACTGTCGGGGTCTGATGGGAGTCGCCGGTTCCGGGCGTGGTGCCTGCTCATGCAGCAACTGTGCCCAACAAGACCTGCCGCGCGTCAGGGGCGAGTGGGCGTATGTGGAAAAGCCAATGGCACAAGGCACCGGGCTGCGACGACGACGAGCACGGCGGCAGGGCAGAATTGGACATATGTATCTGTTGCTCGCCGCCCACGCCGACGGCGCAGCCATACAGCAACTCACGGCGGAGGGCCTCCCCCACCCGGATAATCCCGAACCCCGGATCGTCGGCCCTGCCCCGCACGGAGCGGAAGGACCAGCCGCCCACCCAGCCGCGCCCAACAACGGAACCGGACTGGCCGCCGTCGTCCGCGAACTCGAGAAGCGGCGCCCGCGCTGGATCTGGCACCGCACCCAGGACTGGTACCCGTCCCTGATGGCGGCGGGCGTCGACGTGGAACGCTGCTACGACCTCACCCTGTGTGGCGCCATCCTCGCGCATTCCGAGTTCACGGCGCACACCCCGTACGCCCGGAACGCCGAGAAGCTCACGCAGGACGACGATCTGCAGCCGCCGAGGCTGCTCCAGCCGCCCCCTCCGCCTGCGGACCAGGGCGCGCTCTTCGACGACCCGGGCGCCGCCACCGAACCGCGGCAGACCCTGGCCGAACTGCGCGCCGAATACGCCGCCCAACAGGAGGCCCTGAACGCAGCCGCCGGTACAGCCGCCGCGGGAACGGCGGGAGCGCCCGCCGCAGGTGACAACCGGCGGCAGCGGCTCCAACTCCTCCTCGCCGCCGAATCAGCCAGCGCCCTGGTGGCGGCGGAGATGCAGCATGCCGGCGTGCCGTGGCGCGAGGAACTGCACGAACACATCCTGGCCGAGCACCTGGGCCCCCGTCCGCCGCTGGGACACCGCCCCGCCAAGCTCGAGGCGCTCAGCACCGAACTCAGGGGCCTGCTGAACGCGCCGGCACTGAATCCGGACTCGCCGCAGGAGCTGATGCGGGCCCTGCACCGCAACGGCATCGAGGTGAAATCGACCCGGCAATGGGAGCTGAAGGGGTCCAGCCATCCGGCCATCGAGCCTCTTCTGGCATACAAGAAACTGTCGCGGCTGCATACCGCCAACGGCTGGGCGTGGCTGGACGCGTGGGTGCGGAACGGGAGGTTCCGGCCGGAATACGTGGTGGGCGGAGTGGTCTCGGGCCGCTGGGCATCGCGCGGCGGCGGGGCACTGCAGATCCCCCGCCAGGTCCGCGGCGCCGTGCATGCAGACCCGGGGCACAAACTCATCGTCGCCGACGCGTCCCAGCTGGAACCGCGTGTGCTCGCCGCCCTCGCGCAGGATTCGACCATGGCCGAGGCCGCCCGGGACCAGGATCTCTATGCGGGGATCGCGGCCAAGGGGTTCGGCGGCGACCGGAGCAAGGCAAAAATGGCCCTGCTCGGCGCCATGTACGGCGCCACCTCCGGTGAAGCGGGCCGCCTGATGCCGCAGCTCGCCAGGACCTTCCCGCGGGCCGTGGGTTTCGTCGAGCGCGCCGCCCGCGACGGCGAAGCCGGCAAGACCGTCACCTCGCGCCTGGGACGCAGCAGCCCGCCGCCGTCGGAACGTTGGTTCCTCAGCCAGCGGTCCACGTCCGCTGAGGAGCAGCGCCGGGCGGACGCCATCGCCCGTTCCCGCGGACGTTTCACGCGGAACTTCGTCGTGCAGGGTTCGGCTGCGGACTGGGCTGCCTGCTGGCTGGCGGAATTACGACGGCGGCTGCGCACCATGCGTGCCGACGGTTCGGCCACCGGGGAACTCGTGTTCTTCCTGCATGACGAGGTCATGGTCCACGCCCCTGATTCGGCCGTGGACGCCTGTATCCGGGCCATCGAGGAAGCCGCCAACGCCGCCAAGGAACTGCTCTTCGGGCGAATTCCGGTCGAGTTTCCGGTGAGCGTCGCCGTCGTCGATTCCTACGACAACGCCAAGTAGCCGCTGTCCCTCAGGCCGGCCGGACCGAAACGGGGCACTTTGAGGCGCGACACGCCGCCCGCCGCCGGAATTCACGACGGCGGAACCGCCAATGTGCCCCACGACGGCACCCGTCTGGCGCGCCTTCCGGCCAGCCTGCCGGGCGTCGCCCCAGGAGAATAGTGCCTGCCGAGTGGAAACAAAAGTCACATGGAATACACGGTTGTACCGAGTAATGTACCGGCGAGTAGTTGGCTTCGTGTGGTGTGGGCCACTAAGGTCATTGGTGGCCGGGCAGTGGCAATAAGTTGGCCCGGCACGTGTGACGAAGCATCAGCAGGGGGTTCCCACGCCAATGGCGGGCAAGTTTGAAGTTCACCAGGATAGCGATCAGTCTTACAAATTCCGTCTCATGGATGGGGACGGAAACATCGTGGCAGAGTCGCCGCGGTTCAAGAGCGTTTCGGGAGTAGTTGCAGGCATCAACGCATTGCGCGAAAACGCCGCCACCGGCCTGGTGGTGGATCTGCGGAAGTCACAGCACTAAAAAGGCGGCTGACAGCCTAGAGCTCCAGCGGGTGAAGCCTGGTCCGGTCCCACGGAACAGCCCAGGCCAGCTGGTCGAACAGCTCGTTCAGGATCATGCCCGTAAAGCCCCAGACCACCAGGCTGTTCACGGTGAATGCCGGGCTTTGGAACGTCTGGTCCAGGCGGGTCACGGCCGCCATGGTGCGGTTCTCCGGGTCCAGCAGGTCCCGGACCGGCACCCGGAAGACCTGGGCGGACTCGCCGTAGTCCACCACCCGGACCGGCGACGGCGAAGCCCACCAGGCCAGGACAGGGGTCACCAGGAAGTTTCCGCGCGGCAGGGCCAATTCCGGCAGGGCACCCAGCACTTCGACGCCGGACGGGTCCAGGCCGGTTTCCTCCTCCGCTTCCCGGAGCGCAGCCTCCACCGGGCTCTCCCCCGCGTGGATGCCGCCGCCGGGAAAGGCCACCTGTCCGGGATGGTCGTCGAGGGTGTGGGCGCGTTCCAGGAGCAGCACGTCCAGGTCGGCGGCCACGAGCGGTTTGTCGGATTCTGCGGGCACACCGTCCAGGGCTCCGAAGAGGATCAGGACGGCGGCTTTCCGGGCGACGGACTCGTCCACTGTGAGCTTGCGCCAGTAAGGATTGCGGGCAGGACCGGTCCCCGCCCGGATCGAGTCGACCAGGTCCACCAGGTCCTGGCGCGCCGTCATTGCGGCCTCCGCTGCGATTCCATCCGGATCTCTGCGGCGCGGTGCGTTTCGGCCAGCAGCTTCGACAGGAGCTCCTCGTTGCCGGGCGCCAGTTCGTACTTCAGCAGCTTCGCGGCCTTGGCGGGGTTCGTCTCGCCCGAACCGAAGCTGGGGCACCAGTTGGCCACGGCGCACGCCCCGCAGGCGGGCTTGCGTGAATGGCACACCCGCCTGCCGTGAAAAACCACCCGATGGGACAGCATGGTCCAGTCCCGGGGCTCAAACAGTTCCGCCACGTCGGACTCAATCCGGACGGGATCGTCCGACTCCGTCCAGCCGAAGCGCCGCGCCAGGCGGCCGAAGTGGGTGTCCACCGTGATGCCGGGAATGCCGAACGCGTTGCCGAGTACCACGTTCGCGGTTTTGCGTCCGACGCCGGGAAGCGTCACCAGATCTTCCAGCCGCCCGGGAACCACGCCGTCGAACTCGTCCACCACGCGGTTCGCCAGTGCGAGGAGGTTCCGCGTCTTGGCGCGGAAGAACCCTGTCGGCTTGATGATGGCTTCCAGCTCCTCGGTGTCCGCTTCCGCCATGGCGCGGGCGTCCGGGTAGCGGGAGAAGAGCAAAGGCGTGATCAGGTTGACCGTCACGTCGGTGGTCTGCGCGGAGAGCACCGTGGCCACGAGGAGCTCGAAAGGGTTCCGGAAGTCGAGCTCCGCGTGGGCGTACGGGTACTGCTCGGCCAGGGCACGGTTGATTCTGCGCGCCCGCCGTTTCAGGGCCAGGGGCGACTCGCCGGAGCGGGCCCGCGGACTGGCCGGCAGCCCGTTTTCGGCGGGGATTTCGGCGGGGACGGCATCGCCGGCGAGGGTCTCCACAGGAATCCCGTCCCCGGGAACCTCCGCCGGAGCGGGGGTCACCGGGGTTCCCGGCGTGCCGCGCCGGCGCGAAGCTGAATCGGCCACGGCGGCCGGCTAGCCGCGCTCGATGTTGCTGAGGTCGCGCAGGACGCCCACCCTGCCGTCCGTGTGCTGAACCAGGAACTCGTCCCCGCGGTCCTCGAGGGCCAGGACCCAGCCACCGGGCTCGATGCCGAACAGCGGTGCGCCGGTGCGCTCGTCGACCGCGGTCCGGTGCTGCGCCACGGCGAACCAGAAGGCCTCGTGGACCTGCTCCTGCTCGGACTCCTCCGGCCGGCTCGCGGGGTCGACGGTGGCGCCGATCGGTTCCTGCGACCGCGCCTGCTCCGGCAGGTCCACCCGCGGGTGGACGGCAGTGGCAGGCGTGGCCGAGGCCGCGCGCGCCGCCTCAGCTTCACGGGCAGCCTCCTCAGCTTCACGGGCAGCCGCGTCGGACTGGCTCTGGGCGACGGGGGCTTCCGCCGCGGGCGCCTCCGCGCCTGCCGGGACTGCTGCGAGACTTTCGGCGGCGGGGGCTTCGGCTGCCGGGGCGTTGGCGCCGGCCGTTCCTGTGCCGGCCGGGGTTGCGGCGGTGTCGGCGCCGGCTGCTCCCGCGCTGGCCGCGGCGGCGACGGTGGCTGCGTCCGGCTGGGTCTGCTCGGCTTCGGTGACCGCCGGCTGTGTGGCAGCGGCGGCCGCCTTGGCGGACCGCGCTGTCTGCGCCTGGGTGGTGGAGTCTGCGGCCGCGGAAGGCTCTGCGGCCCCGGGCACGACGGCGGCGGGTCCCGTTTCCGGCGGCGCCGCGGCGCTGCTGGCCGCGTTGGCCGCGGGCCAAACACCGGTCGCCGGTGCTGCGCCGGCAGCACCGGCAATGGGAGCTGTGGCACCGGGAATGACGGCGCCGGAGGCCCCGGTTTGGGCTGCTTCGCGCCCCGTCTGGCCGACCGCCGTCGCACCGTGGGACACATGGCCGGGGGCAACAGGGCCGCGGGCTCCAGAACCAGCAGGGGCCGCGCCGGAGGAAGAAATCCCGGGCTTGGCGGCGGCAGGCTTCGGCTCCTTGGGTGCTTTGGGCTTGCGGACCGGAACGGCCGAGTCACGCGCCATGATGTGGGCCGGCACCTCGGCGCGGTCCAGGAAGTCGCCGGCGAAGAACGGGATGTAGCGGGCCAGCACGGTGGCGGCCAGCAGCACGAGGGAACCGATCAGCGCCACGAGCAGGCTGGGCGTGTAGGCGCCGGCGACGGACAGGAAGAAGAAGCCGACTGCAAACGAGGCCACCACGGAACCGAATTGGTCCACGGAGAGGGATCCGATGCGGACCCTCGTGTCGGGGGCCAGCCGCCGGGCGGCGAACAGTGCGGCGACGATGAGCGGCAGCACTACGCCAAGCCCCAGGAAGAAGAGGCTTCCGAGGTTCCACAGGTTGTAGCGCACGGCGAACATCGGGATCAGCGATGCAATGAAGAGAACCAGGGCTGCCGCGAAAACTGTCAGGTCGCGGACGGTGAAAGGTCCAGCCACGGCCTCATTCCGCACACCCTGCTGCTTCATGAAGGTCGGCGCAGCACTGTGCGTCTCCGGCCGCCCGGAAGGTCCCGCCCCGTGCGGTGCCTGGCCGGCGCCCTGCTGGGCCGTGCCCTGCTGGCCCGGCTGGCCCTGGCTTTGCTGATTCATTCTGTTCTCCTTAGCGTGGCGGCGCCCGGACTGGCGTCCGTTGCGTAATTCCGCCCTACGGCCGGAGCCTGACCACAAGCGGTCTGGCTGCCTCCGGCCACTGTCACGAGTCCATCTCAGCCTAGCCAAGTGGAGGGTGCTTCACTAGCTGACGGGCCGCGGTGCGGCGCGCTCACAGAAGCCGCACAGCTCCCCAAAGAACCGTTCACCGCTAAATGGGCACCGTTCACGGCCCGTCATGTGACGCGGCCCACGCGCCAGTGCCGGAGGCGCTAGTCTGGTTTCGGAACAGCTCTTTGCGGTTTGTCCGCGACGGGCCGTTGTCCGCCGCCGTGCCTCGGCCGGGCAATGGCCGGGACCGGCGCACCGCGCAGCAAAGATCGATGAATGATGAGGTTCACCATGTCCCAGGACACACCCGGCTCGACGGCCACCGCTGCCACCCCCAGCCAGCAGGGCGATGCTCTTGAAAACCTGCTGCATGAGAACCGCAAGTTTGCCCCCTCCGAGGATTTCGCCGCCAACGCTGTGGTGGGTGCCGAGGTCTATGAGGAGGCGGCTGCTGACCGGCCCGCTTTCTGGGCGAAGCAGGCCCGCGAGCTGCTGACCTGGAGCAAGGACTTCACCGAGGCGTTGGACTGGTCCAATCCGCCGTTCGCGAAGTGGTTCGTCGGCGGGGAGGTCAACGCCGCGTACAACGCTTTGGACCGGCACGTGGAGAACGGCCTGGGTGACCGGGTGGCCATCTACTTCGAGGGGGAGCCGGGCGATTCCCGCTCCTACACCTACGCCGAACTCACCGAGGAGGTGCAAAAGGCTGCAAACGCGTTCGAGTCCCTCGGCGTGGCCAAGGGCGACCGGGTGGCCGTGTACCTGCCGATGATTCCCGAGGCCGTGATCACGCTGCTGGCCTGCGCCCGGATCGGCGCGGTGCACTCGGTGGTGTTCGGCGGCTTCTCCGCCGACGCGCTGCGGTCCCGCATCGAGGACGCCGAAGCCAAGCTCGTGGTCACCGCGGACGGCACCTACCGGCGCGGCAAGCCCAGCGCCCTGAAAACCGCCGTCGACGCCGCTTTGGCACAGGACGGGCACACCGTGCAGAACGTGGTGGTGGTCAAGCGCAACGGCCAGGACGTGGACTGGCACGAGGGCCGGGACCACTGGTGGGCGGACACCGTCGGGGCAGCCTCGGCCGGGCACACCGCCGTCGGGCACGACTCCGAACACCCGCTCTTCATCCTTTACACCTCCGGCACCACCGGAAAGCCCAAGGGCATCCTGCACACCACCGGCGGCTACCTCACCCAGACCGCCTACACCCACAAGGCCGTCTTCGACCTGCACCCGGAAACGGACGTGTACTGGTGCACGGCCGACGTCGGATGGGTCACCGGACACTCCTACGTCGCCTACGCCCCGCTCATCAACGGCGCCACCCAGGTCATGTACGAAGGCACCCCGGACTCCCCGCACCAGGGCCGCTGGTGGGAGATCGTGGAAAAGTACAAGGTCTCCATCCTCTACACCGCCCCCACCGCGATCCGCACCTTCATGAAGTGGGGCCGGGACATCCCGGACAAGTACGACCTCTCCTCCATCCGGGTCCTCGGCTCCGTGGGCGAACCCATCAACCCCGAAGCCTGGATGTGGTACCGGGACGTCATCGGCGGAAACGGCGGTAAGCAAAACCCCGCACCCATCGTGGACACCTGGTGGCAGACCGAAACCGGCGCCCAGATGATCGCCCCGCTGCCCGGCGTCACCGCCACCAAGCCGGGCTCCGCGCAGGTGCCGCTGCCCGGCATCGCCGTGGACGTCGTGGACGAGAACGGCGCCTCCGTCCCGGACGGGCACGGCGGCTTCCTGGTGATCCGCGAACCCTGGCCGGCCATGCTGCGCGGCATCTGGGGTGACCCCGAACGGTTCAAGGACACCTACTGGTCCCGCTTCGAAACCATGTACTTCGCCGGGGACGGCGCCAAGAAGGACGAGGACGGCGACATCTGGCTCCTGGGTCGGGTGGATGACGTCATGAACGTCTCCGGACACCGCCTCTCCACCACCGAAATCGAGTCCGCCCTGGTCTCCCACCCTGCGGTGGCCGAAGCCGCCGTCGTCGGTGCCACAGACGAAACCACCGGCCAGGCCGTCGTCGCGTTCGTCATTCTCCGCGGCGATGCAGTGGACTCCGGCGACCAAATCGTCCAGGACCTGCGCAACCACGTCGGCAAGGAAATCGGCCCGATCGCCAAGCCCAAGACCATCCTCGTGGTCCCCGAACTGCCCAAGACCCGCTCGGGGAAGATCATGCGCCGCCTCCTCAAGGACGTCGCCGAAGGCCGCGACGTCGGAGACGCCACCACCCTCGCCGACAACACCGTCATGCAGCAGATCGCCGCATCACTGAAGAAATAGGCGACTCACCCCCAGGCAGGGCCCGTCCGGAACCCCGGTCGGGCCCTGCCTTTTTGGCTCCCGCGGAGGTCCGCCGTCGGAGGACCCGCGTGTTGTTTTGCGATCTTTCCTGTTCCCTTTTGCGAGGTTATAGTCAGTGATATGTGACAGATGTCACAAAGCTCCATTCCCCGGGAGAGATCATGGCACCACATCCGGAAGCGTTCACCAGCGCTCGGCCAGCCCGGCGGACATTCCTCAAAACAATGGGCATCAGTGCTGCCGGCCTGGCCGGTGTGCCGCTGTTGGCGGCGTGCACCGGAGGCAGCGGACCTTCCGCAGGGGGCTCGGAATCCTCCGGCCTGACCTTCGGCTCCGGCTCCTCAGACGAAGTTCCCAAGAAGGCGTACCAGGCAGTCGCCGACGCGTTCACCCAGAAGACGGGCAAGACGGTCCGCACCAACGTGGTGCCGCACAACGACTTCCAGAACAAAATCAACTCCTACCTGCAGGGCTCACCGGACGACGCCTTCACCTGGTTCGCCGGCTACAGGATGCAGTTCTATGCGGGCAAGGGGCTCCTGGCCCCGGTTGATGACGTCTGGGGCAAGATCGGCGGCAACTTCTCCGATGCCCTGAAGAAGGCCTCCACCGGTCCGGACGGGAAGATGTACTTCGTCCCCAACTACAACTATCCGTGGGGCTTCTTCTACCGGAAGAGCGTGTGGGCCGACAAGGGCTACCAGGTGCCGGAAACCTTCGATGCCCTCAAGACCCTGGCGGCGAAGATGAAGGCCGACGGCATCATCCCGATCGGGTTCGCGGACAAGGACGGCTGGCCCGCCATGGGCACCTTCGACTACATCAACATGCGCCTCAACGGTTACCAGTTCCACGTGGACCTGTGTGCCCACAAGGAGTCCTGGGACCAGAAAAAGGTGACAGACGTCTTCGACACCTGGTCCGCCCTGCTGCCCTTCCAGGACCCTGCGGCCCTCGGCCAGACCTGGCAGGATGCGGCTCGGGCGCTGGCGGCCAAGAAGACAGGCATGTACCTGCTCGGCTCGTTCGTCACGCAGCAGTTCACCGATCCCGCCGTTCTGAAGGACATCGATTTCTTCGCCTTCCCGGAGATCGCCGCGGAGGGGCGCGATGCGGTGGAGGCACCCATCGACGGGCTGCTGCTGTCCACCAAGGGCGGGGGGAACGCGGCCGCGCACCAGTTCATGGAATTCATCGGCACCCCCGAGGGACAGGACGTCTACGCCTCGGTGGACGCCTCCAACATCGCCACGGCAAAGGGTGCGGACACGTCCAAGTTCACGCCGCTGAACAAGAAATGCGCGGACACCATCGCGCAGGCGAAGTCCATCAGCCAGTTCTTTGACCGCGATGCCCTGCCCGCCATGGCCAACAACGTCATGATTCCGGCCCTGCAGACCTTCCTCAAGGACGGCAAGATGGACGTCAAGAACCTTGAGGCGCAGGCGAAGTCACTCTACGCGGCCCAATAGCGGCCGGGGACCTCCCATGAGCACAACAGCACGAGACCTCGTGCCGCCGGAGTCCCGGGAACCCTCCGGGGCACCGGCGAAGCGGGTCCGCAGCGGAAAGGTCCGCCGGCTCTCCACCCGGGACAAGGCCGTCCTGTCCCTCATGGTGGGCATTCCCACGCTCATCCAGCTGGTGTTCGTGTGGCTGCCCACGGTCATGTCCATTGGGCTGAGCTTCACCCGCTGGAACGGCCTGTCCCTGACCGACATCCGGCCGGCGGGTGCGGACAACTACCAGTACATCTCACAGGACTACCCGCCGTTCTGGCCGGCCATCCAGCACAACCTGCTGTGGCTTGCCTTCCTGGCCCTGGTGGCCACCCCGCTGGGACTGCTGCTGGCGGTGCTCCTGGACCAGCAGATCCGCGGCAGCAGGATCTACCAGAGCATTTTCTTCACACCCGTGATGTTGTCGCTGGCGCTGATCGGCATCATCTGGCAACTGTTCTACCAGCGGGACAACGGCCTGCTGAACTTCCTGCTCGGAACGTCAGGGACGCCGCAGGCCGTCGACTGGTTCGGGGACTCCTCGGTGAACATCTGGGCAGCCATGATTGCCGCCACGTGGCGGCACGCCGGCTACGTCATGCTGCTGTACCTGGCGGGCCTCAAGGGCGTGGACCCCAGCCTGAAGGAGGCCGCCGCGATCGACGGCGCCAGCGCGGCGCAGACGTTCTTCCGCGTGGTGTTCCCGGCCATGCGGCCCATCAACATCGTCATCGTCGTCATCACCATCATCGAGTCGCTGCGGGCATTCGACGTCGTCTATGTCATCAACCGCGGCACCAACGGCCTGGAACTCCTCAGTGCCCTGGTGATCCAGAACCTCGTGGGCGAAGGCCAGGTGATCGGCGTCGGCTCCGCCCTGGCGGTGGTCCTGCTGGTCATCTCCCTAGTGCCCATCGTGTTCTACCTCAGCCGCACGTTCGGAAGGGAGAACAGGGCATGAGCACCGCCGCCTCCCCCGGCACAGCCATGACCGGGCACGACGGACGCTCCGGCAGCAAACCGAAGCGTCATTACGGCACGCATATTTTCCTGACGGCCATGGCGGTCATGTGGCTGATCCCCCTGCTCTGGGCCGTGTTCACCGCGCTGCGGCCGATCGCCTCGACCAACGAGCATGGCTACTTCAGCGTGGCCGGCGACTTCAACTTCGACAACTTCATCCAGGCCTGGTCGCAGGGCGGCTTCGCCAAATACCTCTGGAATTCGGTGATCATCTGCGTTCCGGCGGTCCTGCTGGTGCTCTTTTTCGCGTCCATGATGGCGTTCGCCGTCAGCCGGGTGAGCTGGAAATTCAATATCACGCTGCTCATCATGTTCACGGCGGGGAACCTGCTGCCGCCGCAGGTGCTGGCCGCACCGCTGTTTGAGATGGCCAAGCATTTCCAGGTGCCCTACTCCTTCAGCGATTCGGGCAACATGCTGAACACGTACATCATCGTCATCGCGGTGAACATGGCGTTCCAGATGGGGTTCTGCACCTTCGTGCTCTCCAACTACATGAAGGCGCTCTCCGCGGACCTGACCGAGGCCGCGCTCGTAGACGGTGCCGGCATCTGGCGCCAGTACCGGGAAATCATCATGCCGCTGTGCCGGCCGGCCTTCGCGGCCCTGGCAACGCTTGAGGTCATCTTCATCTACAACGACTTCTTCTGGCCACTGCTGTTCATCCAGAGCGGCGACCGGCTGCCCGTCACCACCGCGATCAACAACCTCCAAGGCGAGTTCCTGAACAACTACAACCTGCTGGCGGCCGGCGCGGTCATCACGGTCATCCCCACCCTCATTGTCTATCTGCTCCTGCAACGGCAGTTTGTTGCAGGCCTGACTCTTGGTTCCAGCAAGGGCTAGGCGATGATGGGCAGTACGAGGTTTCATCCAGAGAAAGGATCCCGATGCTTCCCGCGGCCCGCCACCAGTCCATAGTGGACGCCGTCCGGCGCGAGCGGGTGGTCCGCGTGTCGGACCTCGCGCAGCAGCTGGGCGTGTCCCTGATGACGGTCCGCCGCGACATCGAGATGCTGGAGGAAAGCGGCCAGGTGGAGCGGATCCACGGCGGCGCCAAGCTGCCCGGCGATGCCAGCACGCATGAGCCCGGGTTCGAACTGAAGTCGACCCAGCTCACCTCCCAGAAACGCGCCATCGCACTCGAGGCCGCCGCCCTGGTCCACGAGGGCATGGCGGTGGCCCTCAGCGCGGGCACCACCACCTGGGCGCTGGCCAAGGAACTCGCCAACGGCCCCCGGATCACCGCGGTGACCAACTCGGTGAAGATCGCCGACCTCTTCCACCATGCCTCCGCGTCGGGCTCCGGGCGCCACGCCTCAACGGTGATTCTCATCGGCGGCGAGCGCACGCCGTCGGACGCCCTGGTGGGTCCGATCGCGACGGCGGCGCTCAGCCAGCTGCACCTGGACCTGCTCTTCCTCGGCGTGCACGGCATGGATGCGGACGCCGGCTACACGACGCCGAACCTGCTGGAGGCCGAAACCAACCGCGCCTTCATCGCAGCTTCGCGGAAGGTGGTGGTCCTGGCGGACCACACCAAGTGGGGCACCCAGGGCATCAGCACCATCGCCAAACTGGAGGAAGCCGACGAGGTGATCTGTGATTCCGGGCTGTCCCCCGACGCCCAGCGGATCCTCCGCGACCGGGTGGGCCGGCTTCGGCTCGTTTAGCTCTTGGCGTGCCTACGGGCAGCCGCAGGACTGCCTGACCAGTAGCTTCGTCGGGAAGACGCGGTGCTGGGCAGGCTCGCCGCGGTCCGCTCCGACGAGCGCCCGGACGGCGGCCTCCGCCATGTCCCGCACGGGCTGCTCCACGGTGGTCAGCATCGGCCAGGAGTACTCGGCGTCCTCCGACCCGTCGAAGGAGACCAGCGCAATGTCCTCCGGGACGGACAGGCCGGCCTCGTGGAACGCGCGGAGGATGCCGATGGCCTGCATGTCGGAGCTGGCGAAGACGGCGGTGGGCCGGTGTCCCGACGCCAGGAACCGCTTCCCTGCGGCGTAGCCGCCCACCCGGGTGAAGGCGCTGCGGGCAATGGGGCCTTCCGGCAGACCGGCGCCCCTGAGCGCCTGCACCCAGCCCTCTTCGCGGGCATCCGCTTCGTTGCCGGTGGTGGTGCCCATGGCCAGGCCGATGTTCGTGTGGCCATGGCCAATCAAATGCTCGACGGCGGTGCGCGCCCCCTTGGCCAGGTCCACGCCCACCGTCGTGACCCCGGCCGAACTCCCGCTGTGGCTCAGGAGCACGGACGGGATCTCGGCGGTCTCCAGGTCGGCCAAATCCGGTTCGAACAGGACGCTGGCCAGCACCACGCCGTCCACCTGCCGGGCGGCCAGGTTCCGGATGTTCCGGCGCTCCTTGGCCAGGTCGCCGTCCGAGTTGGTCAGTACCAGGGCGTATCCCAGCGCCCCTGCAGCGTCCTCCACCGCGTGGGCCAGCATGGAGAAGAACGGGTTGCTGTTGTCCGGGATGACCAAACCGATCGTTTCGCTGGACCCCAGTTTCAGGGCCCGCGCAGCCGCGTTGGGGCGGTAGCCGAGCTGCCGGATGGCCTCCTGGACCTTCGCCTGGGTGGCGGGCGCCACCTTCTTCGGCCCGCCATTCACGACGTAGCTGACGACGGCGGTGCTCACCCCGGCGTACCGGGCAACATCCTTGCGGGTCACCTGGGTCCGCGGGGCGGGCACTGCCGGAATCGTCATAGTGTCCATGCTAGCTACAGCGCGGCCGGAGCATCGCCGAAGTCGCGGATGGGAAGGCGTTCGCCGTTGCGCCGGGCGGATTCATGGGCCACAATGCCGGGCAGGGTGTAGCGCGCGGCCGTCCACGCATTGACCGGGGGCAGCGAGCCCGTATTCACGGCTGTGACAAAGTCATCCACGAGGAACTGGTGGCTGCCTTCATGGCCGTTGGGTGCACCGCGGAACTCGTCCGGCAGCCTCCCGCTGTCATGCACCGGCGCCAGCCCGGACACGAAAGCATCCCGGAGTTCCGGCGCCACATTGGCGAGCGACGGATCATCCAGGGGCACGCTGGGCCGGGACTCCATCTGCTCTGAGATGTCGTGGACGTTCGTCTTGTCCTGCCACACCGTCACCTTGGCCAGCTGCTCGAAACTGGCTTCGGTGCCGAAGAAGCGGAAGCGGGACTCCCGGATGTGCGAGGGGTAGCCCACCCGGCGCATCTCGTTGGTGCGCATGGCACCGCCGTCGTTCAGTTCAAAGAGGGCCGTGGCGTTAGAGAAGTCGTTCCCGAACATGCTGATGTCCTTGTCGAACACCCCGTCCTGGCGGTCATCTTTCACACCGACGCAGCTGACGCTGACGGCGTGCGCCGGCAGGGCGCCGAGGACGCCGCCGATCGCGTGGGTCGGGTACAGCATGGGCGGGTAGCTGGCGGTTTCCTTCCAGCGCTCCCCGCCGCTGTACTGGTAGGCGTCGTAGAAGCCCAGGTCCATGTCGTGGACGTAGTCGCCTTCCGCGTAGAACACCCGCCCGAACCGGCCGGCCGCGTGCTGCTCGCGCGCATAGACCGTGGCCGGGTTGTAATAGCTGGTTTCACCCATCATGTAGACGTTCCGGGTCTCCCGGACGGCGTCGATGATCTTCGCGATTTCGTCCTCGGTGACGGCCATGGGCACGGCCGAGTAGACGTGCTTGCCGGCCCGGAGCGCCCGTTCCACCAGCGGTCCGTGCGTCCACCGCTGCGTGAAGATGGCGACGGCGTCGACGTCGGACGCCAGCAGCTCATCGAAGGTGCCGATAGAGCCCGCGAGGTCATACTGTGCCACTGCCTCGGCCGCACGGTCCGCCCGCTCGTCCACGACGAAGACCTCACTGACCCCGGGGTGGAGGTTGAAGAGATGGGCGAACTGGCCACCGAACTGCCCTACGCCGACTACTCCGATTGAAAACGCCATTGTTCCTGCCTTTCAGGATCCCGGGCGGCACCGTGTTTCCGGCGCTCGTACATGTTTGCGCCACAGTCTTACACCGAAATCTACTCGAGTCAACGCATGCAACGTTGGAGAAGCGTGGCCCGGCAGCTGCAGGGAAAATATTGCTTGCACAGTTTTATCTACTCGTGTAGATTCGTGGTCAATTGTTAGGTCCATCACAAACTAGGAAGGGTCGACGATGACCACCCTTACTAAACAACTTGATCCGGCGCCCGCCGGCGGGAAGCACAAACCGCAGCGGCAAGGAAAGGCCTCTGCAGGCTTCCGTGGCACTGGTGATCTCAAGACCGCGCTTCTCTTCATTGCCCCCGCGCTGATCGGCTTTGCGCTCTTCTATCTGGTGCCAACGATCCGGGGCATCTACCTGAGCTTCACGGAATACAGCATCCTCGGCGACCCGGAGTGGATCGGGACCAAGAACTACGAGCGCATCGCCAAGGACCCGCTGTTCTGGAATGCCCTGGGAGTCACCGGTCAGTACGTCGTCATCAACATCGTCCTGCAGACCGCTTTGGCCCTGGGCATCGCGCTCCTGATGCACCGGGTAGCGAAGTCCACTCTCATCCGTGGCGCCCTCTTGATGCCGTACCTCATGGCGAACGTCATCGCGGCGCTCCTCTGGTTCTGGATGCTCGACTACCAGATAGGCATCATCAACCAACTCATCGAATGGCTCGGGCTCCCCCGGGTGGCCTTCTTCGGCAGCGAACAATGGGCCATCCCCACCCAGGCACTCATCAACACTTGGCGGCACATGGGCTACACCGCTTTGCTGATCTTCGCGGGCCTGCAGTCGATCCCCAACAACGTCTATGAAGCCGCCAGCATCGATGGCTCCAAGGGTGTTAGCACGTTCTGGCGGATTACGCTCCCGCTGCTGCGCCCCGTGCTCGTCCTTGTCCTGGTGGTCACGGTAATCGGCTCCTTCCAGGTCTTCGACACCGTCGCCGTCACCACCGCCGGTGGTCCCGTCAACGCCACCCGCGTGCTGCAGTTCTACATCTACCAGCGCGCCTTCAACGAACAGGACTTCGGCTACGGCTCGGCCCTGGCCGTCATTCTCTTCCTCATCCTTGCCCTCGTGGCCTTCATCCAGATGAAGTTCCTGCGCGGCAACCAGTCGGACCTGGACTAAGGACACGCTATGACCACCCTCACCTCCTCCAAAGCCGGCGTTCGCCGTCGGCCGTCCAACCGACCGTTCAACTGGCGCCGCACCCTCGCCTGGGTCCTCATCTCCCTGGCCATCGCCGTCAGCGTCCTGCCCTTCTACTGGGTATTGCGCACGGCATTGTCCACCAACGGCTCCCTCGCCGCGAACTCCGCAAGCCTGCTTCCGGCTGACTTCAACCTCGGCGCCTTCAAGCGCGTCTTCGGCCTCCAGACCGCCGCCGAAGCCATTGCGGAGGGCGGTTCGGGTGCCTCGATCAACTTCTGGCAGTACCTCTGGAACTCGCTGCTGTTCTCCGGCATCACCACCGCCGGTGCCGTCTTCTTCAGTTCGATGGCCGCCTATGCCTTCGCCCGGCTCCGCTGGAAGGGCCGCGACGGCGTGTTCTCGCTCTTCCTCGGCACCATGCTGGTCCCGCCGATCTTCACCGCCCTGCCCAACTTCCTGCTCGTGAAGAACTTGGGGCTGCTCAACACAATGCTCGGCATGGTGCTGCCCTATTTGTTCATGACCCCGTTCGCGATCTTCTTTATGCGCCAGTTCTTCCTGAATATGTCCCGCGAGGTCGAAGAAGCCGCAATGCTTGACGGCGCGAAGCATTGGCGGATCTTCTTCCAGATCGTCATGCCCAACGCCGCCGCGCCGATCGCAACCCTCGCCCTCTTGACTTTCATGGGCCAGTGGAACGAGTACTTCTGGCCACTGCTCGTGGGCACCAGCGAAGAATCCCGCGTCCTCACCGTGGGCCTGGGTGTCTTCAAGTCCCAGTCCCCGCAAGGCGCTCCCGATTGGTCCGGCCTGATGGCGGCCACGCTCGTCTCGGCCACACCAGTGCTGATCCTCTTCGCGATCTTCGGCAAGAGGATCGTCAACTCCATCGGCTTCAACGGCACCAAATAGCAATCCACCCCGCTCGCCCACCGGTCCGGCACCTAGCCGGCCATCCCCAACCCTGTCCCGAAAGGACCCACACGATGATGAAAAAGAAGGCATTCGGCGCGGTCGCCGTAGCCGCCGCCGCTGCCCTGGCAATGTCCGCCTGCGGAAGCGGCAGCGGCGGGGAAGCCGCCAAGGGTGAAATCAATTACTGGCTCTGGGACGCCAACCAGCTTCCCGCCTACCAGCAGTGCGCCACGGACTTCCACAAGGCCAACCCGGATATTACCGTCAAGATCACCCAGACCGGGTGGGATGACTACTGGGGCAAGATCACCAACGGCATGGCCTCCGGCACCGCTCCGGACGTCTTCACGAACCACCTGGCCAAGTACCCGGAGTTCCTCAAGACCAAGCAGCTGGTGGCGCTGGACGACGCGGTGACCAACGACAAAGTTGATCTTTCCCAGTACAACGAGGGCCTCGCTGACCTCTGGGTGGGTCAGGACGGCAAGCGCTACGGCCTGCCGAAGGACTGGGACACTGTGTCCCTGTTCTACAACAAGAAGATGGCAGCCGCCGCCGGGCTCTCCCCCGAGCAGATGGGCTCCCTGACGTGGAACCCGGAGGACGGCGGAACGTATGAGAAGGCTATTGCCCGCCTGAGCGTCGACAAGAGCGGCAAGCGCGGCGACGAGCCCGGTTTCGACAAGAACAACGTGGCCGTCTACGGCCTGGGCCTGGAATCCTCCGGCGGTGAGAACGCCGGCCAGACCCAGTGGAGCTTCCTGTCCGCCACCACCGGCTGGACCACCACGGACAAGAACCCTTGGGGCACTCACTACAACTACGACGACAAGCGCGTCCAGGACACCATCGCCTGGTGGTCCTCCCTGGCCGAAAAGGGCTATATGCCCAAGCTGGAGACCACCGTTGGCGCCAATGTGGCGGACAATTTCGGCGCAGGCAAAGCAGCCATCAATTCCTCCGGTTCCTGGATGATCGGCCAGTACTCCGGCTACAAGGGCATCGACCTCGGCATCGCCCCCACCCCCAAGGGCCCCGACGGAAAGAACGCTTCCATGTTCAACGGCCTGGCCGACTCCGTCTGGGCCGGCACCAAGAAAAAGGACGCAGCCATCAAGTGGGTTGAGTACCTCGGCTCCGCAGCCTGCCAGGATGTCGTGGCTTCCAAGGCGGTAGTCTTCCCCGCCATCAAGACTTCCTCGGACAAGGCCGCGGCTGCGTTCAAGGCCAAAGGCGTTGACGTCAGCGCGTTCACCCAGCACGTGAAGAACAAGACCACGTTCATGCTTCCCATCACGGACAACGCAGCCAAGATAGCGGGCATCCTCAAGCCCGCCATGGACGGCGTGGTTGCCGGCAAGACCCCTGCCAGCACCCTGACCTCAGCGAACGAGCAGGTCAACTCCCTCTTCAAGTAGGGGCCCGACAGGACGAGAATCAAAGTCCAGGCATCCACACAGCACCATCCCTGCGGGGCCGGAACAGCGCAACGGCGCCCGGCCCCGCAACACCCCACAATACCTATCTGCTTTTTCACGAAAGAGACTCACCTATGGATCCCCTGCACCTCCGTTCCACCGGCACCAGCCTGGTGATCAGCTTCAACAGCGGGGAGGCCGAGGTCATCCACTGGGGTGCCGACCTTGGCGGTGAACTTCCGGACCTGTCCATCCTCACGCCGGCCATCCCCAACTCCGCGGTGGACGTCACTGTCCCGGCCGGGTTGCTCCCGCAGGCGTCCTCCAGTTGGCGCGGCCGGCCGGCCCTGCGCGGCCACCGGATTTCCGACGGCGTCTCCGGACTCGACTTCTCCGTTCGCCTGCGCGCCGTGCACGCCACCGTTAACGGCAGCTCCGCCGTCGTCGTCCAGCAGGATGCCGACGCCGGCATCACCGTCGAATCCACGCTCACCATTCACGACGGCGGCCTGCTGGAACTGCAGCACACCGTCACGAACACTGGAACCACGCCCTTCCAGCTCGACGAACTGGCCGCCGTCCTCCCGGTGTCTCCCGACGCCGTCGAACTTCTGGACCTGACCGGGCGCTGGTGCCGGGAACGGCACCCGCAGCGCCGCCCCATCCAGCAGGGCACCTGGGTCCGCAGCGGCCGGCACGGCCGCACCGGGCACGACTCCTCGCTGCTCTTCGCGGCCGGCACCGCAGGGTTCGGCAACCGCCACGGCCGGGTCTGGGCCACGCACCTTGCCTGGAGCGGCAACCACGAGCAGTTTGCGGACACCCTCGCCGACGGGCGCACCATGATCGGCGGCTCCGAGCTGCTGGGCCCCGCCGAGGTCATCCTTGAGCCCGGCGCCGGCTACGCCACGCCCAAGCTCTTCGCCGCATATTCGGACCGCGGCCTGGACGGCATCAGCGAGGCGTTTTACAGCTGGTTCCGTGCGCGGCCGCACCACGTTCTCCCGGCCACGGGCGGCGGAAAGCCGCGCCCCGTGGTGCTCAACACCTGGGAGGCCGTCTACTTCGACCACAACCTGGACACCCTGCTCGAACTCGCGGACTCGGCCGCCGACCTCGGCGTGGAGCGCTTCGTCCTCGACGACGGCTGGTTCCGCGGCCGCCGCGACGACACCGCCGGCCTGGGCGACTGGTTCGTCGACGAGACGCTGTGGCCGGACGGGCTGACGCCGCTCATCGAGGCCGTCACGTCCCGGGGCATGGAGTTCGGCCTGTGGGTGGAACCCGAGATGATCAACCTCAACTCGGACGTCGCCCGGGCTCACCCGGACTGGATCGTAGGGCCGGCCGCTGTCTCGCACAAGGACGGCGGACGGCTCCCGCTGGCCTGGCGCAACCAGCACGTCATCGACCTGGTGAACCCTGAGGCGTGGCAGTACATCTTCGGCCGGATCGACGCCCTCCTGCGCGAAAACAACATCAGCTACCTTAAGTGGGACCAGAACCGGGACCTCACCGAGCACGGGCACGCCGGACGCTCCTCCGTCCACGAGCAGACCCTCGCCGCCTACCGCCTGTTCGAGGAGCTCCGGAAGGCCCATCCCGGCGTCGAGATTGAGAGCTGCTCCTCCGGCGGGGCGCGCGTGGACCTCGGCATCCTGGACCGAACGGACCGGCTCTGGGCTTCGGACTGCAACGACGCCCTGGAGCGGCAGACCATCCAGCGGTGGACCGGCGTCGTGGTTCCGCCCGAACTGGTGGGCGGCCACATCGGCCCCACCACCTCGCACACTACTGCCCGCACCCACGAGCTGTCCTTCCGCGCCATCACCGCGCTGTTCGGCCACTTCGGCATGGAATGGGACGTGCGGGAGGTGCAGGGCGGGCAGCGCGAAGAGCTCAAGCGCTTCATCGAGCTGTACAAGGAACACCGCGGGCTGATCCACAGCGGCCGGATGGTGCGGGCCGACGTCCCCGACGACTCGCTGATGCTCCACGGCGTGGTGGCTGGTGCTGCCGGTTCCGGTTCCGCTGCTACAGGCTCGACGGCGGCGCTGTTCGCCCTGGTGAGCACGCGCACCTCGTTCGCCGAGCTGCTGGGGCGGGTGGCCCTGCCAGGGCTGGACGCGGCACGCCGCTACCGGGTTGAGGCCATCTTCCCGGCCCCGGTGGACGCCGACTACGGCCACACCTTCACCCAGATCCAGCCGCCTGCCTGGCTGGCGTCGGGGGCGGAAGCCAGCGGCTGCTTCCTGGCCGAGGTGGGCCTCCCGATGCCCAACATCAACCCGGAGCATGCGCTGGTTCTGAAGGTCACGGCCCTCTAGACGCGCAACTTAAGCCCCGCACCGCCGGCCCTCCAGCCGGCGGTGCGGGGCGCCGTGTTTCCGCAACGGCGCGTTTCCGTAACGAAAGCCCTGCCCTCGAAAGACCCGCACGCCGACGCGATAGATTGGCAGTCATGACTGAAGCCCCCTCCGCCACCGAAGCCGGCCGCGGCACCATCCTCGTCCTCAACGGCCCCAACCTGAACCTCCTCGGCACCCGCGAGCCGGAAAAGTACGGCACGGCCACGCTGGCCGACGTCGAACAGCTCGCCAAGGACGCCGCCGCCGCCCGCGGCCTCGACGTCGAGTGCTTCCAGTCCAACCATGAGGGCGCACTGGTGGACGCCATCCATGCTGCCCGCGGCAAGGCCATCGGCATCGTGCTGAACGCCGGCGCGTACACCCACACCTCGGTGGCCATCCGCGACGCCATCTCAGCGGTGCAGCTGCCCGCGGTGGAAGTCCACATCACCAACGTGCACGCCCGCGAGGAATTCCGCCACCACTCCTACCTCTCGGACATCAGCAAGGCCGTGATCGCCGGAGCCGGGATCCTGGGCTACCGGTTCGCCGTGGAGTACCTCGCCGACCTGAATGCCGGCAAGGCCTGATCATGCCGGCGGCGGGGTCCGCAACCGGCTCCGGCACCGCAGAGTGGTACCGGCATTTCGGCACGGTTGATGCCCCCGGCTCCTCGCCCTGCTACGCCGACTGGTCGCTGCACATCGCCGACGATCCCGGACTGATTGCCAGGATCGACGAATGGCCGTACAACAAGCGCCAGCCGCTGCTGATGCTCGCCGCAGCCCGTTTCCTGGGTGCCAAGGTCTCCCCGTACCCCGAGTTCCGCAGGTTCCTGGACGGGCACTGGGACGAGGTCTCGCGCACCGTCATGTCCCGCGCCACGCAGACCAACGAGGTGGGCCGCTGCGCCACCCTGCTTCCCTCGCTCGCGGCCATCGCGGCCGGCGAGAGCCGGCCGCTGGCACTGATCGAGGTGGGCGCCTCCGCCGGACTCGCCCTGTTCCCGGACCGCTACAGCTATGAGTTCGACGACGGCTCGTCAGTTACCCGTTTGGGTCCCGTCCCGTTCGGCGAACTGCCGGGCGGGCCCGGGAAAATTCCGAACGCGGCCAGCGGACTGCCGGAGCCTCCCGTCCTGCGCTGCCGGACCGCCGGCCCGGTTCCGCTGCCCGACAGCTTGCCTGAGGTGGTGTGGCGGGCCGGGATCGACCTGAATCCGCTGGATGTACAGGATCCCGACGACGTCGCCTGGCTTGAGGCGCTGGTCTGGCCGGAGCAGGAATTCCGCCGCGAGCGGCTGCGCCGGGCTATCGCGGTTGCGCGCGAAGCTCCGCCTCTGCTGGTGGCCGGCGACCTGAATGAGCAGTTGCTGCCACTGGCCGGCCAGGCGCCGGCCGAGGCCGCGCTGGTGGTGTTCCACAGCGCCGTCATGGGTTACCTCAGCGCCGACGGGCGGTCCAGGTTCCGGGCGGCCATGCAGGCCCTGACAAAGGACCGGGGTTGCCACTGGCTGTCCAACGAGGGCGAGACGGTGATCATTCAGGAGGACGGCTCCGCCGTTGTCCCTGAGATGGACCCCGGCCGGCTCCGCGGCAACTTCCTGCTGCTGCACAACGGCCAGCCGGTGGCCATCACTGGCCCGCACGGTCAAAGCCTGGACTGGCTGTAACCTGCTGTGTGCTGACTGCGGGCTACCGTCTTCTCTTTGGTAACCACCGAGCCGACCGTCGCGGAGATCGAGGAAATATCCGGCGAAACGGCATTTTGAGCGTCAAGGGTTATGGTGCCGGAGCCGAAAGCCCTACTGCTGGATGCACTGACCCGACGACACGGGGCTGGACAGGCTCGGCGCTTCTGCTGCCACCGGCCGGAGGTCGATCATCGGAATCGCGAAACCCAGGGCCGCACTGGACGTTGTCTTCGCGAAGATGACACCCGCCACCTGCCCGTTGGTGGTGAGCAGCGGGCCGCCCGAGTTGCCGGGCTGGACGTCGCCGGCAAGCTTGTACACCTCATCGGGAACGGGGTTGTTGCCGTAGATGTCCGGCACCAGTACCGTGGAAATGCCCTGCACGGTGGCCGGCTTGGACTGGTAGGGGCCGCCGTGCGGGTAGCCGGCAAAGGCGGCGGCGGTTCCCGCGGGCAGGTCGGAGCTCAGCGGCAGTGCCGCGGTGGGCAGTCCGTCCACGGCCAGGACGGCGAGGTCGCGCTTGCTGTCGAAGTACACCACCCTGCCGGGCATGGCTCCCCCGCCGGGGACTTCCACCACAGGCTGCGACACACCTGCCACAACGTGAGCGTTTGTCACCACTCGTCCGGGCGATACAACAAAGCCGGTGCCGGTCTGGTTCTGGCCGCATTGGAAGGCGGTCCCGGCAATTTTCAGGACCGAACCGGCTGCCCTGTTCAGCGCCGGAGTATCCGTGCTGGCGTTCGGAACCGGGACCTGCTGGTCCTGCCCGATGCCCTCGATAAGGGTGGGGATGCCGTCGCCGATAACCGCAGAACGCAGCTGCGCCATGGCGGATTTGACCGGGTTGGGCGTCAGTCCGTCTATGAAACGGATCACCTTTGACTCGGCCAGCTGCTGCGAAACGAAGGGCACGCCAAGGGCGCTGATGCTGAACGCCAGCATGGACATAACCAGCGCTGAGACGGTCAGGTTCACGGCACCGCCGATGATTCTGTCCATGGCGCGGAGCGGCTGCATGCGGACAGCGCTGCGGATGCTGCGCCCGATCATGGTGCCAAGCGCATTGCCCAGGACCACCAGCAGGACGGCGGTGCCGATGATGGCGGTCAGGCGCCACCCGCTGTCCTCCACGAAGTCGCTGACCAGCGGAACCGAGAGGAAAGCGGCCACGGCGCCGGCCGCGAAGCCGGCAAGGCCTCCCACAGTCACCAGGAAGCCGTTGCGCAGGCCGTAGATCAGATAGGACAAAAGCGTGAGAATCAACGCAAGGTCCAGAACGGTCAGGCCAAACACCGGGTCTCCTCAAAAGCAGCTAAGCCCCGATTCTACTGGCGAAGTCTGACAATTTGCCGTGGATGCGCGGAGGCTACGCTGGTCTCGCGGCGTCTTTTAGGGCGTTTCAGCTGCCAAGTACGTCACAGAACGTTGAAAATTCTGAAACAATGGCACAAGCGCCCCAGACGACACTTTTACTCAGGAGAATTCATGGACATCGAGGTATTGCGCCGCGCACCCCTTTTCGCCACGCTGGACGACGACGCGTTCCGCCTGCTGACGGACGAGCTGACCGAGGTCGACCTGTCCCGCGGTGCATCCGTCTTCCGCGAAGGCGACCAGGGTGACCAGCTCTACTTCATCGTCTCCGGCAAGGTCAAGCTCGGCCGCACCTCCCCCGACGGCCGCGAATCCCTGCTGGCCATCCTCGGCCCGGGTGAGCTCTTCGGCGAGATGGCCCTTTTCGACCCCAGCCCCCGCACCGCCACGGCCACCGCCGTTTCGGAGACGCGCCTGGCCGGGCTCAAGAACGAGAGCCTAAACTCCCTGCTTCGGACCCGCCCCGAGGTCTCGGCCCAGCTCCTGCAGGCATTGGCCCGCCGCCTCCGCCGCACCAACGACTCCCTCTCCGACCTGGTCTTCTCAGACGTGCCCGGCCGCGTGGCAAAGGCCCTCCTGGACCTCGCCGACCGCTTCGGCCGTCCCGCCACCGACGGCGTGCTCGTCGCACACGAGCTCACCCAGGAGGAACTGGCCCAGCTGGTCGGCGCTTCCCGCGAAACCGTCAACAAGGCCCTCGCCGAGTTCGTCCAGCGCGGATGGCTGCGCCTCGAGGCACGCGCCGTCGTGATCCTGGACATGCAGCGCCTCCGCCAGCGCTCCCGCTAACTCATACGCTAGCTAACTCACACGCAAAAGGCCGCCCCGTTGAACGGGGGGCCTTTTGCGTTTAACTCACCATCGGCGGGCCGCCGATGCGTCGCGATGCGCTCCTTTGCGACGGTACGTGCGGAAGCGTTGGGGAAAAGGCGGCGGGATCTGCGAGAGGGTTGCAGGAAAACCGGTAACAACTGCGAGAGCGTTGGTGAGTTGGCCGCCAGCGGGGCTGCGGGCCTTCGGGTAGGAGCTAGCGTTCGCGCTGCGGCTCTCCGGCTACAGTCTTCGCGGCCTCGACTTCAAGCATGAGCGTCCCGTTTTCGTCGACCAGCTTGGGCTGGTAGACGTGGGGGGTGCGCTTGTAGCTGAGGTAGGCGATGCAGCCGTTGGCTTTTGCCATCTTCTCGAGCATGATTTCCGAGCCGGGTACCATGAGCTGCCCGAGGGTGAGCCCGACGGTGTTCTCCTGGCCCACCTCGTCACCCAGGACAGTGGTGTCGCGTTCGGCGATCACCTTCGTGGCGCACACCCACCGGCCCCAGACCCCCTTGCTCTCCAGGATGGAGGGCTGCTGGTTCATGGGGACGGTGGCGGCGAAGTACCGGGTGTTGAAGCGCCGGTGCGCGAAGTCCGGGCTGAGCCAGTTCACGAGCGGCTTGAGCAGGTCGGTGCGCAGGGACAGGCCTCGTTTGGACAGCTCCTCGGTGAACGACTTTTCCTGTGACGCCACGGCTTCCCGGGCCTTCATCCACTCGACGGTGGACGTCGCCTCCACTGTGGAGGACAGGTCCGGGCCCGCCAGCAGCACGCCGGTCTCCTCGAACAGTTCGCGGACTGCGCCCACCACGTGGCGGCGGGCCAGTCCGACGTCGTCCGTTCCCATCTGCTCAGCCCAATGCTGGGGTGAGGGGCCCAGCCAGCCGACGGCGTCGTCGTCGGATGCGTCCAGGGAACCGCCCGGAAAGGCGACGACGCCCAGCGGCGATTCTCCCGGACGGTAACCGAGCCAGGTTTCCAGCCCCGTGGGCGAATCCCGGAGGAGCACCACGGAGGACGCGAAACGGGGCTTGCGGGGAGTCCGCTCGCCGTGTTCGAGCCAGCTTCTTGCCGCCCCTTCAAGATCGGGAGGAAGAACAAAGAGCCGGCGTGCTAGGTGGGGCAAAGGAACCTACTGCTCCCTAACTGAATTCGGCGATCAGTTCGACTTCCACCGGAGAGTCGAGCGGCAGGACTGAAACGCCGACGGCGGAACGGGCGTGCTGGCCCGCGTCACCGAAGACGCGGCCCAGGAGCTCGGACGCGCCGTTGATGACGCCGGGCTGGCCGGTGAAGGAAGGATCGGAGGAGACGAAGCCCACCACCTTGACGATGCGCGTGACGCGGTCGAGGTCACCGATGACGCTCTTCACGGCGGCCAGTGCGTTCACGGCACAAACGGCGGCGTAGGCCTTCGCGTCTTCCGGAGACACAGTCGGCTCGTCGGAGGTTCCCTCGGCGCCTGCGGACACCTTGCCCGTAGCTTCGAGTTTGCCGTTAATAAACGGCAGCTGGCCGGAGGTGTAAACGTGGTTGCCGGAGACGACGGCCGGCACGTAAGCCGCGACAGGGGCGGCGACTTCCGGGAGGGTCAGTCCCAGCTCGGCGAGACGCTGCTCGACGGCGGACGATGGCGCCAGATCAGCGCTGGAAGCGGTTTCCTGGGGGGTGGTCATGCTACTGCTTCTCCCTCTTTAGGTAGGCGACAAGGCCGTTGCCGTCGGGTCCGGGGACTACCTGAACAAGCTCCCAACCGTCGTCTCCCCACTGGTCCAGAATCTGCTTCGTGGCGTGGATGATGAGCGGAATCGTGGCGTACTCCCATTTGGTCATGAAATAAAGCCTAATCGTTGCCGGTAAACTGGAGAACATGGCGACTCGTAAGAACCCCATATTCGACACGGCCACTACCCTCGGAAAAATTCTTGGCTTCCTTGGCGTGAGCGCTATTTGTGGCGTCCTCGTGGCCGGCCTGCTGGTTCCTGCAGCCGCCGTTTCGGGCAGCACAGCCAGCGGCTCGATCGAATTCTTTGACACCCTGCCCGCTGAACTACAGGTGGACCCGCCCAGCCAGTCCACCAAGGTCCTGGCCGCGGACGGGAGTGTGATTGCCAACCTGTACGCGGAGAACCGCACCCGCGTTCCACTGGACCAGATCTCCCCGTTCATGAAGGACGCGGTGATCTCCATTGAGGACAGCCGGTTCTACGAGCACGGCGGCGTGGACACCACCGGCATCCTGCGCGCCCTGGTCGCCACGGCGCGCGGCAACAAGCAGGGTGCGTCCACCATCACGCAGCAGTATGTGAACAACGTCCTGAACGCCAACTTGGAAGCGCAGGACAAATCGGACGAGATCAAGCTCAACGGCGTTAACAAGGGCGTCGGCGACAAGCTCCGCGAAATGAAGCTCGCGATCGCCCTGGAGAAGAAATTCACCAAGGAGCAGATCCTTGAGGGCTACCTGAACATCGTCTTCTTCAACCGTGACGCGTACGGTATTGAGGCCGCGTCCAAGTTCTTCTTCAGCACCACCGCGAAGGATCTGACGCTCCCCCAGGCCGCGCTGCTCGCCGGCCTCGTGAACAGCCCGTCGGCCTTCGATCCGATCACCAACCCGGACAACGCCAAGAAGCGCCGGGACCTGGTGCTGAGTGCAATGCTCACCCATGGAAAAATCACCAAGGCCCAGTACACCGCCGCCGTGGCAACCCCGGTCAAGCCGAAGGTGACCCCGGCCCGGCAGGGCTGCGCCTACTCGCCCACGGCCCCGTACTTCTGTGACTACGTCCTGCACCTGCTGCTGAACAACCCGGCCTACGGAGCGGACGCCACCGAGCGTGAGAAGAAGGTGTTCCGCGGCGGCCTGACCATCAAGACCACCCTGGACCCGAAGGCGCAGAAGGCCGCGCAGGACCAGGTGAACGCCGCTGCCGGCTCGAACCCGGACAAGTGGGGCGCCGCCCTGGTCTCCGTTGAACCGGGCACCGGCAAGATCACCAACATGGCCCAGAACACCTCATGGTTTGCCGGCAAGGGCAAGTTCGACTCCCAGATCAACTTCAGCGTGGACCAGTACGACGACCAGGGCAACGACCTGAACGGCCTGGGCGGCGCGCAGCCGGGCTCCACCATGAAGCCGTTCACGTTCGCGGAGTGGCTCAATGAGGGCAAGTCGATGAACACCATCGTCGACGCCGCCCAGCGCAGGTACCCGCAGAATTTCCCGTGGCAGAACACCTGCCCCACCCCGACGGTGGGCTGGTATGACAGCACCAACGGCACCGAGGACCTGCAGAACGCCGAAGATGGATACTACCGGCCCATGAGCGTACTGGACGGCCTGAAGAACTCCATCAATACCGCCACCTTTGCCTCTGCGGCCCAGCTGGACCTGTGCGGCATCCAGAAGGTTGTGGACGCGGTTGGACTGCACGAGGGCCTGCCCGCCCGCGACAAGGAAACCAACGCTGTGGTGGACCCGAACCCGAAGATCACCATGACCACCATCGGTAACCTGCTGGGCTCAAGGCAGACAGCACCGCTGACCATGGCCGCCGCCTTTGCGACGTTCTCCAATGACGGCAAGTACTGCGCCCCGATCGCCATCACCTCAGTGACCGACCAGACCGGCGCACAGTTGCCGGCGCAGTCCCCCGCTTGCCGGGACGCGCTCAAGCCCGAGGTGGCACGCGGCGTGAACTACGCGCTGCAGAAGGTCCTGAACGAGGGGTCAGGCTCGCTGATTCAGCCGCGGATCTCCACCCTGACCAACTTCCCGATCGCGGCCAAGACGGGTACGTCCAACAACAACGGCTCCACCTGGGTCGTCGGACACACCACCGGACTCGCCACGGCAGCATGGTTCGGTGATCCGCTCGGAAACCAGCAGCGCGCCGGCCAGAACGTGACCATCAACGGCAAGTTCTACACCGGCATCGACGGCTACATGATCGCCGGGCCGATGTTCTCGAACTTCATGTCGCAGATCGCACCGGCCTACGGCACGGATCCGTTCCCGGAACCGCCGTCGAACCTGCTGTACGGCACGCCGCAATTCCAACCCACGGTCCCGAACAACCCGGTCCAGGGCGGCACCACCGGCGGAGACACCGGTGCGAACAACGGCGGCAACACGGGCGGCAACACCGGCGGGAGCACCGGAGGTACCGGCAACAACAACAGCAGTAACGGCAACGGCAACGGCAACGGCAACGGCAACAGCACCAGGGGGAACGGCTGACCGTGACTGACCTGACACGCGTGGCAAGCCGCGTCCGCAGCATCGGGCGCGGCTTTGCCGTCACCGCAGGCGCCGGGACCGCGGCAGCCCTCGCCGCCACAGCCTACGGGCTGTGGGAGAAGAACCAGTTCGTCCTCCGCGAGGAGACCGTCCCGGTCCTGCCGGCGGGCCGGGCACCCTTCCGGATCCTGCACTTGAGCGACATCCACTTCGTTCCCGGCCAGAAGGCCAAGACCGAGTGGCTGCAGTCGCTGGCGGCGCTCAGGCCGGACCTGGTGGTGAACACGGGCGACAACCTCAGCCACCCCAAGGCCGTGGATCCGCTGCTCAACGCGTTGGCACCGCTCATGGAGTTCCCGGGCGTGTTTGTTCCGGGCTCCAATGACTATTACGCACCTAAACTGAAGAATCCGGCCGCCTATCTGATGGGGCCCTCCAAGGCCGCGCGGGACCGGGAGGAACTCGACTGGCCGCGCCTCCGGGCCGGCTTCGGCATGGCCGGGTGGATCGACCTGACCAACCGGCACCAGTCCCTGGTTCTCAATGGCATGCGTTTCGATTTCTCCGGCGTGGATGATCCGCACCTCAACCGCGAACGGTATGCCGGCTGGCCGCGCGGCACCAGGGGCCAGAACGCCAAGGACCACCTGCGCATCGCCGTCATCCACGCGCCGTACCAGCGGGTCCTGGACCACTTCACCGAGGAGGGCGCGGACCTGCTCCTGGCCGGCCACACGCATGGCGGCCAGCTGTGCATCCCGGGATACGGCGCCGTCGTCGCCAACTGCGACATCCCCACGTGGCGGGCCAAGGGCCTCCATGACTGGAGCAGCAACGGAAGTACGACGCCGGTCAACGTCTCGGGCGGGATCGGCACCTCGCGCTTTGCTCCGGTCCGCATCGCCTGCAAGCCCGAGGCGGTCCTGCTGACGCTTACCCCGCGCGCCTGACCGCCAACGCCGTCAGACGTCCGGGCGGGCTGCTGGTCCTCCGGTGACAGGCCACCTGTGAAGGGTGCCAGCCATGGCATAGGGTAGTTGCTACGGGAAACTACATCAGTTCGAGAAGCGGGCATGGCCAAGCAGAGTTCATTTTTTCGATCCGTCAGCCGTCTGTATCCCCATGTAAGGCCGGTCCTGCCGCGGCTGGTCATGGGCCTGCTGTCCGCACTCCTGGCCAGTGTGGTTGCCCTCGCCATTCCGCAGGTGCTGCGCGGACTCATCAACGATTCCCTGCGCCCCGGGGCAACCGCCGGCGCCGTCTGGAGCTCGGCCGGCCTCATCCTCGCCCTGGGCGTCGCCGAAGCCGTGCTGGTTGCACTGCGCCGCACCTTCGTGATCAACCCGGCCACCACCGTGGAGACCCGGATGCGGGTCTCGCTCTACGGCCACCTGCAGGACCTCCCCGTCGCCTTCCACGACCGCTGGGGCTCGGGCCAGCTGCTCTCCCGCGCCATGACCGACCTCAACTTCATCCGGCGCTGGATGGCGTTCGGGGCCATCATGCTGGTGGTGACCACCCTTACCGTGGTGATCGGCGTCGTGGTCATGTTCACCATGAGCTGGCAGCTGGCCCTGATCTTCCTCGCCGCCGCCGGCCCCGTAATGGTTTACGGCTTCCGGTTCCGGACCCGCTTCAGCAAGGTTGCCCGGCGCAGCCAGGACCAGGCAGGCGACCTCGCCACCACCGTTGAGGAGTCTGTTCACGGCATCCGCGTCCTCAAGGCCTTCGGCCGCAGCCGCGAAGCCCTGGAAACCTTCAACGGCCAGGCCGAGGAACTGCGCCAGACAGAGATTGCCAAGGCACGGCACCAGGCAGTCTTCAGCATGGTGGTGACGCTCCTGCCCGAGCTGGCACTGGGCGCAGGTCTCGTCACCGGCATCCTGCTCGCCGCCGCCGGCCAGCTCAGCATCGGCTCCCTCGTGGCATTCTTCGCCACCGCCGCCGTCATCGCCGCGCCCGTGGAGTTCTCGGGCATGCTGCTGGCCATGGCGCTGACGGCGAAGACGGCGCTGGACCGGCACTTCGAGGTCATGGATTCCCAAAACACCATCACCAGCGCCGCGGAACCCCGCCGCCCCGCCAACGTCAAGGGCGCCCTGAGCTTCATCAACGTGGCGTTCGCCTTCGACGACGCCCCGGACAAAGCGGTCCTGAAGGACATCCGGCTGGACATCTGTCCGGGCGAAACCATGGCGCTGGTGGGCATCACGGGCAGCGGCAAGAGTGCCATGCTGCAGCTCGTACCCCGGCTGTACGACGTCTCGGCGGGTTCCATTGAGCTCGACGGCGTGGACCTGCGGGCGTACAGCGTTGAGGAGCTCCGCACCCTCGTGGCTGTGGCCTTCGAGGACACCACCCTCTTTTCCAGCTCGGTTCGCGACAACGTGCTGCTCGGCGTCCAGTCCGGGGACAACGACGCCCGGGAGAAAATCCTCGCGGAGGCCCTGGACACGGCGCAGGCGCACTTCGCGTACTCACTGCCGGATGGGCTGGACACCCTCATCGGCGAGGAGGGCCTCAGCCTGTCCGGCGGGCAGCGCCAGCGCCTCGCCCTGGCCCGGGCCATCGCCGCCCGGCCCTCCGTGCTGGTCCTCGACGATCCGCTGTCCGCCCTGGACGTAAACACCGAGGAGCTCGTGGAAAACCGGCTCCGGGATCTGCTGGCCGGCACCACCACGCTCATCGTCGCCCACCGGCCGTCCACCGTGGCGCTGGCCGACAGGGTGGCGCTGCTGGAGGACGGCCGCATCGCCGCCGTCGGAACCCACACCGAGCTGCTGGCCGGGAACAGCCACTACCGTCACGTGATCGCGAGCCTGGAAACGGAGCCGCGCGACCTGGACTCCGAGCTCTCCGCCCTCGACGACGCAGAGGAGGTCAGCCGATGAGTGCCACAGCCTTCGGTACTGCCAACGAGGACAACGCCCACCTGAGCAAGAGCGACAGCAAGGCAGTACGACGCCGGTCGCTCGCCTTGCTGGGGTCGCTGATCCGTCCCGTGCGGCTTAGGTTCTGGCTCACCATCGCCACGGTGGTCCTGTCGCAAGCTGCCAGGGTGGCGGGCCCGGCGCTGATCGCGTTCGGCATTGACCATGCGCTCCCCGCCCTCCGCACAGGCAACAATCTGCCACTGGTGCTGACCGGCGCCGCCTACCTTGCCACGGCACTCGCGGCGGCCGGGCTGACGGCCCTGTACGTGACCTCGACGGCGAGGCTCAGCCAGGCCATGCTGCTGGACCTGCGCCTGTGGGTGTTCCGCCACACCCAGCGGCTCAGCCTCGAGTTCCACGAAAAGTACACCTCGGGCCGGATCATCGCCCGGCAGACCTCGGACCTCGAGGCGCTGCGCGAGCTCCTGGACTCCGGTGTCAGCTCGCTCGCTTCGGGTGCGCTGTTCATGGTGTTCACCGCCGTCACCGTCTTCGCCCTCGACTGGCGCAGCGGGCTGGTGGTGCTGGGTGCGGCCGTGCCCATGTTCCTCCTGGCCCGCTGGTACCAGAAGCACTCGCAGATCGCGTTCCGCCAGTCCCGGGTGGTCTCGGCCCGGCTGATCGTGCACTTCATCGAGACCATGACCGGCATCCGCGCGGTCAAGGCCTTCCGCAAGGAGCGCGAAAACGCCGCACGCTACGGCGAGCTCGCGGAGGACTACCGGCAGGCAACGGTCCGCTCCATCAATCTGAACGGCATCTTCCAGCCCGGCCTGGTGCTGATCGGCAATGTCTGCGTGGCCGCCGTGCTGCTCTTCGGCGGCTTCCGGGTACTGACCGGCGACCTTGCCGTGGGCGTCCTGCTGGCCCTCATGCTCTCAACCAAACGCTTCTTCCAGCCCGTCGACCAGATGGCCATGTTCTACAACTCCTTCCAAAGCGCGCAGGCCGCGCTGGAGAAGGTCTCGGGCCTGCTTGAGGAGGTGCCCACGGTGCGTCCGCCGCGGAACGCGGTGGAACTGCGCGATGCCCGCGGCGCCGTCGAGTTCCGGGACGTCGAATTCCGCTACGGCAGCGGCCCGCTCATCATCCCTGCCCTGAACCTCAGCATTCCCGCGGGCCAGACCGTGGCGCTGGTGGGCCAGACCGGGGCCGGCAAGTCCACGCTGGCGAAGCTGATTGCCCGCTTCTATGACGTCTCCGCCGGGTCGGTGATGCTCGACGGCGTCGACGTCCGCCAGCTGGCCACCGCGGACCTGCGGCGGAACATCGTGATGGTCACCCAGGAGGCCTTCCTGTTCAGCGGCTCCGTTGCGGACAACATCGCCCTGGGCCGGCCGGCGGCCCCGCGCGAGGAGATCGAGGCGGCCGCGAAGGCCGTGGGCGCGCACGAGTTCATCATGGAGCTCCCCGAGGGATACGACACCGACGTCAACAAGCGCGGCGGCCGCGTCTCCGCGGGCCAGCGCCAGCTCATCAGCTTCGCGCGCGCGTTCCTCGCCCGGCCGGCGGTGCTGATCCTGGACGAGGCCACGTCCTCGCTGGACATCCCGTCAGAGCGGCTCGTGCAGAGCGGTCTCGCCGGGCTGCTGCGCGGCAGGGACGGCAAGGACCCGGCAGGCGATGGAGGCGGCGGAGAGTCCCGGGAAACTGCCCGGACGGCGCTGATCATCGCCCACCGGCTGTCCACGGTGGAAACCGCGGACCGGGTGCTCGTGATCCAGGACGGACAGGTGGTGGAGGACGGCACACCGGACGAGCTGATCGGCGGCAACGGCCGCTTCGCCCGGCTGCACAGCGCCTGGAAGGACTCGCTGGTCTGAGCCCGGTGGCCTTGCCGACCTCGATTTCACTTGTTGCCCAGTATCGGATATTCTTGTTCAGTTGCTTTCGCAGCAACGGATCGGGATGTAGCGCAGCTTGGTAGCGCGCTTCGTTCGGGACGAAGAGGTCGCAGGTTCAAATCCTGTCATCCCGACCACAAGGAAAGAGGGTCTCCCCCAGGGGAGGCCCTCTTTCTGCTTCTTCAGTACGGTTCCCCCACTAGGGGCCCACACCTGCAGGGTTCCCTGGCCGAGCTTGCTAGGCTAGGGGGCAGGTGGGGAGTTACCCGCTCAGGCTCTGGTTGTGGATGTTCTGGGTGGCCTGCCCGTCACCCAGCAATGGGATCCTTGGCCGGCGGGATCCGTCATCCGCCAGGTAGTCGCCCCGGCTGTCGTAGCTTTGGATCTGGTTCAGGTAGCGGTGGCGCAAACGCAGGCCGACGGCGAAAAGCACCACCGACTCCAGCAGCGCCGCAATGCCGATCATCCCCCAAACAAAAGTCCCGCCGTCGGCCGTTCCCTGGAACACCTCAACTATGGCGGCACCGGCAGCCGCCGCCACGATCAGCGACGTCCCGGCGATGGTCCAGAGAAAAAAGGCCCGCTGTAGGCCGTCGGTTATTCTCCGCGCTGTCCGTGTCATGGTCCCCACTCCTTGGTTGCGGCTGCTGTGTACGGAAAGACAAACGGCCCCGGAACATGATGTGCGCATGTTCCGGGACCGTTCTCCTCATGGAAGCTGTTTACATGGGATCAGGCCAGTTGCCAATGGTGGTCTCTGACACCATGGGATCAGGCCAATTGCCGATAGTGGTCTTGTTCACGTCCTTGACGCGCATCGGATCCGGCCAGTTGCCAATGGCAACCGAGGTGCCCGCGTTGTCCGCGATCGAGCCTGCAGACAGAACGGCGGGAGCCGCAGCAGAAAATGCGAGGGCCCCCGCCAAAACGGCGGCGGCTGCTATCTTCTTCAACATGTGAGAGTTCCTCAATACGAGTCGGATTCGTTACCAAGTCAGCACAGTCCTTGTTGACATACATTGTAAAATGTTTTCCACAGAGGGTGTCAAGCATTCTGTACAAACGCTGTCCGGAATAGGAGGAACCCCAGTGGGTAACGGATTCGGGGAGAAGCTCCGCGCTGAGCGGTTGGAACGCGGACTGACCCAGGCCGAACTGGGCAAGGATCTTTACTCCCCCAGCTACATTTCCTTGCTGGAAACCGGCCGGCGGGAACCCACAGCCGACGTCATCGAAGAACTCGCCCGCAGGCTGGAGCTCGCACCCAAGGCGCTCGAGGCGTGGAGCCAGCCCATCTCGGTCAGCGACGCCGAATACGTACTGGCCGGACTGTACGCCCGGCAGGCCTGGGACCTGCGCGACTACGCCCTCGCCGCCGAGCACGCCGCCAACGCGGCCCGGATCGCCCTCGACGGCAAGAACACGAGCGCCTGGTGGAACATGACCTACATGCAGGCCGAATGCCTCATGAAGCAGGGCAAGCTCAAGGAATGCCAGAAGATCATGGAGCACCTGTCCGAGCATCCGATGGCTACCGAATCCGCCGGCCTCGGGGTCCGGGCGCGCCAGATGCTCGCCGCTTTGTGCCACGGACAGGGCCAGCTGAGCACCGCCGTCGAACATGCGGAGAAGGCGGTGGAGCTGTGCGCGCAGCTGCCCAAGGGCTCCACGCTGATCATCGGCGCGCTCCGGGCGCTGATCGGCGCGCTGGCCGAGAGCGGCCGGCTGGACGAGGCCTGGAAATACTGCCAGGACATGAACGAGCAGATGGACGAGCACTCGATGTCCCAGCTCGCCGGCGAGGTGGCCTGGGTGATCGGCAACGTCGCGTTCATGCGGCACGACTATCCGGAGGGGATCAAGCACCACGAGCGCGCCGCCAAGCTGCTCTCCCCCGCCAACGACATCGAGCTCTGGGCCCGCTTCAACAAGGCGTCGGCCGCCGTCCGCCTGTCCTCCGGAATCGTTGAGCCGGAGACCCTGTCCGCGATTGAACGCGCCGAACTTGCACTGTCCATTGTCGGCGGGAACAAGACGGACCAGCTGGAGGTAGCGTTCATCCGCGCCCGCTGGCTCTACCTCACCGGCGACATCGTAGCCGCGGTGCAGAAGCTCCGCGAAATCCACGCCGAACGCGCCGACCTGGCCAGGCACACGGCCGGCGAGGTCTCGCTGCTCCTGGGCAAGTCGCTGAAGGCCGCGGGTGAAGCGGATGAGGCGCTGGTCCACCTGGAGGAGGCGCAGAAGGAGTTCAGCGCGGCCGGCGCGCAGGACCGCGTCCAGCAGGCACTCGACGCCGTGCTGGAGATCCGGCTCGCCCAGCGCCGCGCCGCCGCGGCCGAAGCCAGCTGACAGCAGAAAGCCGACAGCAGACAGCAGACAGCAGACAGCAGACAGCAGACAGCAGACAGCAGACAGCAGACAGCAAAGCAAAAAGGCGCCCTCCGAAGAGAGCGCCTTCTGCCTTGGATGTCGCCAGAACCTAGCTGAACGTGCGGCCGGTCAGCTTCTCGTACGCCTCGACGTAACGCGCGCGGGTGCGCTCCACGATGTCGGCGGGCAGGGCCGGCGGCGGCGTCTCAGATGCCTTGTCCCAGCCCGATTCGGCGGACGTCAGCCAGTCCCGGACAAACTGCTTGTCGTAGGAGGGCTGCGCCTTGCCGGGCTCGTAGGTGGCGGCGTCCCAGAAGCGGGACGAGTCAGGGGTGAGGACCTCATCGCCGAGCGTGATGGTGCCGTTGACGACGTCGTAGCCGAACTCCACCTTGGTGTCGGCCAGGATGATGCCGCGTTCGCGGGCGATCTCCTCAGCCTTGGTGTAGATGCCCAGGGTCAGCTCGCTCAGGCGCGCGGCGATGTCGTCACCCACCATGGACACGACGGCGTCGTACGTGATGTTTTCGTCGTGCTCGCCCACCTCGGCCTTGGCGGACGGGGTGAAAATGGCGTGCTCCAGGCGGGAGCCGTCAACCAGTCCTTCCGGCAGCGGGATCCCGCAGACGGTGCCGGACTGCCGGTACTCCACGAGGCCGGAGCCGGTGAGATAACCGCGGGCGATGCATTCCACCGGGAACATGTCCAGCTTCTTGCAGATCATGGCCCGGCCCTCGACTTCGGCCGGCACGCCGTCCGCCACTGTGGATGCCAGCACGTGGTGTTCCACGTCCAGCTGGTCGAACCACCAGAGGCTCAGCTGGGTCAGGATGCGTCCCTTGTCCGGGATCTCGCTGCTGAGCACGTGGTCGTAGGCGCTGATGCGGTCGCTCGCCACCACCAGCACGCATTCCTGGCCGAACTGCTCGTTGATGGCGTCGCTGGCCGGGACGTACAGGTCGCGGACCTTGCCGGAGTAGACGTGCTTCCAGCCGGGCAGCTCGGTGTGCGGGGTGTCCAGGCCGCGGGGGCCTTCCTGTTCAGCCACTGTCACGCCTTCTCGTCCGAAGCGGAGCCGGTCTGGGGCGCCGACGGGGCCCCGACGGCGGCCGACACCTTGATCTCACCGCGTGCGGCCTTGCCTGCAATATCCGTGCGGAACTGGGCGCCTTCGAGCTGAACCAGCTCCACGCCGTCGTACGCCCGTTCCCGTGCTTCCACGAGGTCGGATCCCAGCGCCACCACAGCCAGCACGCGGCCGCCGGCGGAGACCACCTTGCCCTCGTCGTCGAGCTTTGTTCCGGCGTGGATGACGTGGACGCCGTCCAGTTCATCCACCTTCTTGAGCCCGCGGATGCGGTCACCCGTGCGCGGGGTGTCCGGGTAGTTTTCGGAGGCAACGACGACGGCGACTGCCGTGTCCTTGGACCAGCGCAGCTCTTCTGCCTGGTCCAGTTCGCCCTTCGCGGCTGCCAGGAGGAGGGAACCGAGCGGCGTCTTGAGCCGGGCGAGGACCGCCTGGGTTTCGGGGTCGCCGAAGCGGACGTTGAACTCGATGACGCGGGTGCCGCGCCTGGTC
Organism: Arthrobacter sp. NPDC057013; assembly: GCF_042674585.1. Lineage (NCBI taxonomy): Bacteria > Bacillati > Actinomycetota > Actinomycetes > Micrococcales > Micrococcaceae > Arthrobacter > Arthrobacter sp. NPDC057013. Next base: position 10,606 of record NZ_JBHUSE010000001.1, on the reverse strand, counting down.
AGCGCGAGGCCGACGAACAGCACGCCGACGAAGGGGGTGCCGCGGCGCGCCATCTCGTCCACGGTGGGCTGCGCGATGCGGTCGATGACCTCCTGGACCAGGCCCTCCGGAGCCCAGTCGAGCGGGGTGTACGCGCCCATGCCGCCGGTGTTGGGGCCTTCGTCGTTGTCGTAGATGCGCTTGAAGTCCTGTGCCGGGGACAGGGCCACGGTGTTGCGGCCGTCGCACAGGACGAACACGGAGACCTCGGGGCCGTCCAGGAATTCCTCGATGACGACGGTTCCGCCGGCGTCGAAGCAGCTCTGGGCGTGGGCCAGGGCATCGTTGCGGTCGTTGGTGACCACCACGCCCTTGCCGGCGGCCAGGCCGTCGTCCTTGACGACGTAGGGGGCGCCGAAGGTGTCCAGCGCCGCGGCTGCCTCGTCCGCGTTGGCGGCCACGAGTGCCATGGCGGTGGGAACGCCGGCCTCGGCCATGATCTGCTTGGCGAAGGCTTTGGAGGCCTCGAGCTGGGCGGCAGCCTTGCTGGGGCCGAACACCGGGATGCCGGCGTCGCGCACGGCGTCGGAAACTCCGGCGGCGAGGGGGGCTTCGGGACCAACGACCACCAGGTCGACGTCGAGCCGGGTGGCGAGCGCCGCCACTGCGTCCGGATCGTTCCCGTTGATGGCGTGTGTGGGGACGAGCTTGCTGATGCCGGCGTTGCCCGGAGCCGCGTGGACTTCGGAAACGTTGGGGTCGGCAAGGAGGGAGCGGACAATGGCGTGTTCGCGGCCACCGGGGCCAATGACGAGTACCTTCACAGTCTCCAAGGGTACTTTGTGCACCGCGCTGGCTCCTAAGCTGAGGCCCGGCCCTCAGTTGTGATGGGCCCTCAGTTGTGAGGCGGACCATCCGGGGGGCGTGCCGCTACGAACCCATGGCATGAAGAAGCTCATGAGGTGGTTAAGGGGACCGGCCGCACTGGCGGCCCTCGCCGGGGTGGCTGCTGCCGCCGTCGTCCTTTCCGCTGCGGAACTGGTGGGGGCGTTCTTCACCGCCCGTGCCACTCCCCTGATTGCCCTGGGCTCGACGTTCATTGATTTCACGCCGCCGTGGCTGAAGGACTTCGCGGTTGCGACGTTCGGCACCAATGACAAGGCCGCACTCTTCGTGGGGATGGGCCTGACGATCCTCGTGCTGGCCTGTGTGCTGGGCGTGGTGGCGTACCGTCGTTGGGCGCTCGGGGCAGCGGGGGTGCTGTTCATGGGTGCGGTGATCGTGGCCAGCGTGGTGACCCGCGCGGCGGTCAGGCCGCTGGATGCTGTGCCCACGCTGGTGGGAACCGCGGCCGGGCTGGTCGTCCTCCGGCTGCTGGTCTCGCGGCTGTGGCGGCTCCGCGCTTTCCCTGTTTCTCCGGCCGATGTGGCGGCAAAGGAGCCCGAGCGCCCGGCCACGTCCCGGCGCGCCTTCTTCACGGCGGCCGGCCTCACGGCCGCCGCGGCGGGCATCGCCGCCACCGGGGGCCGGCTGCTTAGCGCCGCGCGCAGCAATGTGGCCCAGGCGCGGGAGTCCCTCAGGCTGCCGGTGCCGGCTCGGCCCGCAGCCGCCGTGCCCGCCGGGGTGCAGTCGGCAACACCCGGCGTGACGCCGTGGCTGACGACCGCCAAGGATTTCTACCGGATCGACACCGCCCTCAGCATTCCGGAGATCAAGGCCGAGGAATGGGAACTGCGGGTGCACGGGCTCGTGGAGCAGGAGGTCCGGCTCACCTTCCAGGACCTGCTCGATGCCGACCTGATCGAGTCCCATGTGACCCTCACCTGCGTCTCCAATCCGGTGGGCGGCAACCTTGCCGGCAACGCCAAGTGGCTGGGGCTTCCCATCCGCGAGGTGCTCAAGCGGGCCAGGCCCACCGCCGGCGCGGACATGGTCCTCTCCACCTCCATTGACGGCTTCAGCGCCTCCACACCGCTGGAGGTCCTGCAGGATGACCGAGACGCCATGCTCGCCATCGGCATGAACGGCGAAGCGCTGCCCCTGGAACACGGATACCCGGTCCGCATGGTGGTGCCGGGACTGTACGGCTTCGTGTCCGCCACCAAGTGGGTGGTGGACCTGGAGGTGACCCGCTTCGCCGACAGCAAGGCCTACTGGACCCAGCGCGGCTGGTCGGAGCGCGGCCCCATCAAGACGATGGCCCGCGTGGAGGTGCCCAAATCCTTCGCCACGGTGCCCGCCGGGAAGGTGGCTATCGGCGGCACCGCGTGGGCACAGACCCGGGGCATCACCAAGGTTGAGGTGCAGATCGACGACGGCGGCTGGGCTGCCGCAGTGCTCTCGGACGAGGCTTCCGTGGACACGTGGCGGCAGTGGTCCTTCACCTGGGACGCCAAGCCCGGCCCGCACTACATCAGGGTGCGCGCCACGGACGGGAACGGCGAGGTGCAGACGGAGAAGCGCGCCGATCCGGTGCCCGACGGCGCGTCCGGCTGGCAGTCGGTCATGGTCACGGTTGAGTAGGGGCCCGCACCATAGACTTGGGCCATGGCCCTAAATTCGCACGCCACGTTCACTGTGGATTCCGCCGTCGAACTCGCCGTGGTTGAACGGAGCGGATTCGTGGAGTCCCGCCACATCGGGGCGGCAGTGGTCCTCGCCGCGGACGGCCACGTGGTCACCCAGCTTGGCGACATCTCCACCCCCATTCTGGCCCGGTCCACGCTCAAGCCGCTGCAGGCGCTGGCGGCGATGCAGTCCGGCGTTCCTCTGCGCGGCGCCCAGGTGGCCCTCGCCTGCGCCAGCCACACCGGGTCGCTCGACCACATGGACGTCGTCGAAGGCATGCTGAAGGCCGCAGGCGTCAAGGAAGACCAGCTGCAGTGCCCCGCCGCGTGGCCCCAGGATGAGACGGCACGGACCTGGCTGACCCGGTCCGAGCGCGGCAGGTCCCGGCTGGCATTCAACTGCTCGGGCAAGCACGCGGCATTCCTGTGGGCCTGCACCGAAAATGGCTGGGACACCCACAGCTATCTCGAGCCCAACCACCCGCTGCAACAGCGCATCCGCACCGTGATCGAGGAGTACTCCGGCGAGCAGATCGCGCACCTGGGCATCGACGGCTGCGGCGCACCGGTTGCGGCCATCTCGCTGACAGGCCTGGCCCGCGCCTACTCCCTGCTTGCGAAGGCCCCCTCCGATAAATCCGCCAACGCCCGCGCCGCCACCATCGCCACCTCCATGCTGGACTACCCGTGGGCGGTCCAGGGCAGGGGTGAGGCCAACACGATCGTGATGGAGGAGCTGGACGTCATTGCCAAGATCGGGGCCGAGGGCATCCTGGTCATGGCCACGTCGCAGGGTGTCTCCGTGGCCCTCAAGATGCTCGACGGCAACCTGCGGGCCACCTCGCTGGTCGGACTGACACTGCTGGCGGCCTGCGGGGCCGTCGACATCCCGGGTGTGTCCAGCGTGCTCGAGAAGGTGGTGGAGCCGGTCCTTGGCGGCGGCCGTCCTGTCGGCAAGATCCGCCTTGGCCATGCCGTCTCGGCCCTGCTGGACTAACGTACTTATCTCTTTCAAGGAGGAACCGGTGGCTGTTGCGCGCCGCAGAATTGACCCGGCTGAGGGCCTGGCGGCCCTGAACCAGTGGGCGGCAGGTGCCGTCCCGCCGTCGGGCGCTGCTCCATCAGTCCCGGCCGTTCCGGCCGTCCCCCGTTCGGTGATTGCGACGGCGGTCCGCTACTCCCTGGAAGAGGTCACCGCCCGCGCGCCGGGGAATTCGGTGGAGGTGCGGGTGCCGCCGTTCGGCGTGACCCAGTGTGTGGAGGGCCCGCGGCACACCCGCGGCACTCCCCCGAACGTGATTGAGTGCGACGCCGCCACCTGGCTGGCGATGGTCACCGGCCGGCTGAGCTGGGCGGACGCAGTGGGTGCCGGACGCGTGGCGGCGTCGGGCCTGCGGGCAGACCTGTCGGCGCTGCTCCCCCTCTGAACACCAAGTGGCAGGACCCCGCCGAAGGCTGAACTGCTCCAGCCAAGGACGGGATCCTGCCTCAATCCTTTGGAGTTTTTGTCCAGATACCGCGACTTCAAGGGCCTTCAACGGCCATTATCTGGACAAAAACTCCTCGTTATTCGTGGTTGATGGCTGCCGACGGCCTGCTCATCTCGAAGTCGGGCATCTCACCGGGGGTCGGGCCGCCGCGGAACTTGGGCGAAGCCTGGCCGCCCCCGCTGATCCGTTCCAGCTCCTGCTCCTGGAAGTCTTCCTCCACTCCGAGCATGACGGCGGAGTCGTGGTTGGTGATCTCGCCGCGGAATGCCCGGACCATGACGCTGCGGTCGAACTGGCCCTCCCATTTGGAGACCACGAAGGTTGCCACGCAGTTGCCCAGCAGGTTGACCACCACGCGCATGGAGTCCATGAGCCTGTCGGCCCCGAGGAGCAGGGCAACGCCTGCCACCGGGAAGATGCCGAGCGCGGCCGCCGTGGCGGACAGTGCCAGGAAGGATGAGCCGGGGACGCCGGCCATGCCCTTGGAGGTCAGCAGCAGGACGCCGAGGGCGGCAAGCTGCTGGCCGAGGTCCAGGTGGTGGCCGAAGGCCTGGGCGAGGAACAGCAGGGAGATGGACAGGTAGATGGCCGCGCCGTCCAGGTTGAACGAGTAGCCCGTGGGAACCACCAGGCCGGTAGTGGCCCGGGAGCATCCTGCGTTGGTCAGCTTGGTCATGATGCGCGGCATCACGGCTTCCGTGGACGCGGTGCCCAGGGCCAGCAGGAATTCCTCGCGGGTGTACTTGAGGAACTGCCACAGCGGAACCCGGGCGAAGCTCCAGGCAACGACGAACAGGAGTCCGATGAACACCACGGCGGCGCCGTAGCAGGCGACGATCAGCATTGCGTAGGTGCCGAGGGTGTCCAGCCCGTACTGGCCGATGATGAAGGCCATGGCACCGAAAGCGCCGATCGGTGCCACCTTCATGATCCAGGACATGATCTTGAAAATCAGTTCCAGGACCGTCTCCATGAGGCTGACCACCGGCTGGCACCGCTCGCGGCCGATGACGACGATTGCGGCGCCGAAGAACACCGAGAAGAAGAGGACCTGCAGCAGGCTGTTGTTGGCAAAGGCGCCGATGACGCTGGTGGGGATGACGTCCAGGATGAAGGCTGCTGCGTCCTTCGGCACGGCGTGGCCGGTCTTGGCATCCACGGCCTCCTGCGACAGGGTGCTCGGATCTATGTTCAGGCCGGCTCCGGGCTGAACGATGTTGCCGACAATCAGGCCGAAGACCAGGGCGAAGAGTGTGGCCGCTGTGAAGTAGAGAAGAGCCTTGACTCCTACCCTTCCGACCGCCTTGACGTCGCCAACGGCTGAGATTCCCGTGACGATCACGAGGAAGATCAGCGGCGCAATGATCATTTTGATGAGCTGGATGAAGCCGTCACCGAGCGGCCTCAGTTGAGCGCCTAGGTCCGGCCAGAAATGCCCGATGAGAACACCTGCCACGACGGCGATCAGAATTTGGAAGAAGAGCGACCTGTACAGGGGCTTCTTCTTCGACGGCGCCGAACTCGCCTTCAGCGCCGAGGAATCTGGGATCTTCATTGATCTGTACCTATCAATTGGGAACAGCCCCGGATCGGGGTCTGCTTCCAACGTAACCCTGGTCACACTATTCCGCAAGAGGAAATCTAGTTTTCACGATGCGGAATTGATCAGGCCGGTCACAATTGAGTTTTTGTCCACTTGTCGGGACTTCGGAGCCCTCCAGCGGCCGATATCCGGACAAAAACTCCTACCGCTGCCAGCCCTGCTTGCGCAGCGCCTGCTTCACCCGCGAGACGATCCACTCCCGTCCATGGCCCATATCGACGCTGTTGACTTTGACCTGGCGCCACCCCGCGTCCAATACCCGTTGGTCACGGTACGCGTCCAGCGCCTGCTGCTCGGGAGTCAGGTGATGCAGCCCCTCGTACTCGATGCACGTCCGGAACCGCGGGCAGCCCAGATCCGTCCAGACCGGCCTGTTCAGCACGTCGTCCACGCGGCAGTTGGGCGTGAACTCCGGCAACCCGGCGTCGTCCAGCAGCAGCCGGAGCTTGCTTTCCGGCGGGGAATCGACGCCGACGCGCAGCAGGTCGAGGGCAAGCCGGGCCTTACGCACCCCGTGGATGCCGTTGGCGCCGTCCACAAACTTCCGCAGCTCCGCCAACGGCACCATGGCGACCTTCGGTGGCCCGAAATGCCTGGCGTGCTCGCTGATGATGGCATCGCCGGCCACTACAAGGTCATCGATGGGCAGAACGGAGCCGAGGTCCACCCAGGTCCGGGCCAGAGACGTCAGCCTGAGCCCGTCAATCTCCACGAGATCGCCCTCGCGGATCTTGAGCCGGTGCCCGGCGATGCCGCGGCGGCGCGGAAGCGTGCCGCCGCTCTCCCTGGAGAGGTGAAGGAACCGCCCCGGCTCCCGGAAGTGCGGACCGCTTTTCTTGCCCCCTGGCGCAGGTTCGACGACCGCGGACACCGGGCCGCCGTCGTCGGGCCTGAACTCCGCCCACGGCGGCAGCGGAACGCCGTGGACTTCCGCTGCCGTGACCAGGCTCGCGAAGACCTCCGCATCAAGTGCGGTGTGCGAGCGGACCAGGGCGGGAAGGTCCGGGCTGCACGATCTTGGCACGCGGATGCTCCTGCTTGGCCGGTGCATGTCGCGGGCAAAGAGCCTGCCCGCGGGGACGCCGGCGCCGGCCGCTTCGGGCACGACGAAGGGCCGGCCACTGATTTCCTCGGGCAGCGGTGACAATCTGGTCATGCTCCATTGAGGCACCTCAAGGACGCCTGCGGGACGTTATCCACAGGCGGCACTTCGAGGCCGGGAGTTTTTGTCCATATATTCGCCGCTGAGGGGCGCTTAAGTCGCGATATGTGGACAAAAACTCGGAAGGAAAGGCGGCCGGAGGGTAGGTGAGCAGCCTTAGCCGCGGCCGATGAAGGGCATGCCCGCGGCCGTGATCACCACCGAGCCCACGCTGGCCGACGGCGGCATGCCCGCCATCATCAGCACCGCCCGGGCCGCGTCCTCCACCGGGAACATGGGTTCCACCTTGCGGCTGCCGTCGGCCTGGAGCGCACCGGAGCCGACCCCGATGGTGTCCATGATTTCCGTGGCGGTGTTGCCGATGTCGATCTGCCCGCAGGCGATGCCGAACTCCCGGCCGTCCAGCTCGATGCTCTTGGTCAGGCCCGTCATGGCGTGCTTGGTGACGGCGTAGGCCACGGTCCGCGGCCGGGGTGAATGCGCCGAGATGGAGCCGTTGTTGATGATCCGCCCGCCCTGCGGTGACTGCGCCTTCATCGCCCGGACGGCCGCCCCGGCGCACAGCACGGAGCCGGTCAGGTTCACGGCGACGGTGGCCTCCCAGTCCGCCAGGCTGATCTCGTCCACCGACGCCGCCGGGCCAAAGATGCCTGCGTTGTTGAACAGGACGTCCACCCGGCCCCAGCGCCGGAGGACGGCGGCGAAAAGCCGCTCGACGTCGTCGGGCGCGGTGACATCGCAGGGCACCGCAAGCGCCTCCGGGTGGCCGTCCGCCGTTTCCAGGAGCTGCGGCTCACGGCGCCCGGCCAGGGCCACCCGGTATCCGTCCGCCAGCATTTGCCGGGCAACCGCCCGCCCGATGCCGGATCCGGCGCCGGTGACGACGGCGACGCGGCCGGGAGTGGCTGGAACGGTCATACTGGTTCTCCTGAAATCGTTGAAACCTACACGGAGGCCGGAACGCTTTTTGCTGCCAGCGGCCAGCCTATGACGGTCTTGGGACGCGGTGTGGCGTACGTCCGCACCTTGGACGTGGAGAGCTGCATCCGGACGAGGGACTCGGCGATGGTCACGGCGGACGCAACGCCGTCGACGACGGGCACCCCCGCACGCTGCCGGATCTGTTCGTCCAGCCCCGCCATGCCGCCGCAGCCCAGGACGATCACCTCGGCCTTGTCCTCCCGGACGGCGAGCAGCGCCTGGCCGATGATGGCCTCGACCGCTCGCTCCGGCTCCTCTTCGAGTTCCAGCACGGCCATCCCGCTGGCGCGCACCGAAGCGCAGCGGGCGTCGAGGCCGGCCAGCTTCAGCCGGTCCTCGATCAGCGGCACGGCCCGGTCCAGGGTGGTGACCACGGAATACTTGTGGCCCAGGAACATGGCCGTGCTGGCCGCCGCCTCGGTGATGTCGACGACGGGCACGTCCAGCAGCTCCTGCAGCCCCTCCCTGCCGTGCTCGCCGTAGCCGGCCTGGATGACGGCGTCGAACGGTTCGGCGTAATTGACCACGCGGTCCATCACGGCGATCGCGGCCAGGTAGCTCTCGAAGTTGCCTTCGCAGGAGTCGGCGCCGAAGCGCGGCGTGACCCCGACAATTTCGGTGCCGGGCGCGGCGATGCTGCGCGCCTGGGCGGCGATGGAGTCGGTCATGGACTGGGTGGTGTTGACGTTCGCAACGAGTATGCGCATGGTGTCCTCCTGGAGTGGCTGGCTCTTAGTGCGTGCTGGCGACGGCGATGGCCTCGCCGTCGGCGTCCTCAAAGCGCTGCCTGCGGTTGGCGATCACGTAGTAGCTGAGCGCTCCGACGCCGGCACCGAAGAACCAGGCAAACGGTGCGGCCGGCTCAAAGGCAGGGACGAAGGCGACGATGATGGCCAGGATGGCCGCCGGCACCAGCGCGATGATGGCCCGCGGGTTGACGCCCCGCTTGTAGAAGTAGGCGCCGGCCGGGTCCTCGCTGTACAGCTCGGGAACATTGACCTTGCCGCGGCGGAGCAGCCAGTAGTCGGCCATGACCACGCCGAACAGGGGCCCGAGCAATGCGCCGAGGCCGCCCAGGAAGTACACGATGACGAGCGGGTTGTTGTAGAGGTTCCACGGCAGGATGACCAGACCGATGGTGCCGCTCACCCAGGCCGCCCGGCGGAAGTTGAGCCGCTTGGGAAAGAGGTTGGTGAGGGCATAGACGGGGGCCACGAAGTTGGCCATGAGGTTGACGGCGATGGTCAGGATGAGGATCGCGAGGCAGGCCAGCACCAGGAACAGCGTGTTGGGGATGCTCTGAACGATGTCCGACGGCGTTTCGATGATGGTGCCGTTGATCTTGTACTGCCCGCCGGCCAGGACCACCACGATGGCGCCGAACAGAAGCATGTTGATCGGAATCCCCCAGAAGTTGCCCCGCACGATCGATTTCTTGGAGACGGCGGAGCGGGTGAAGTCGCAGAAATTCAGGACAAACGTTCCGTAGATGGACACCCAGAGGGCACCGCCGGCGAAAATTGTCCGCCACATCTCGCCGCCTTCAAGACCCCGGATGCCGGTCCACTGGATGGAACCGTGCGCCTCCGTGAATACCCAAATGGCAAGCAGGACCATGGTCAGCAGGATGATCGGACCGGCGAAGGCCTCGTATTTGCGGATCATCTCCATGCCGAAGCTGACGATGACGAGCTGCACGATCCACAGCGCCACGAAGGAGATCCAGCCCAGCGTGGACAGGCCGAGGATGGAGTTGGTGTCCAGTTCGTGGAGGGACGGAACCATGGCCACCAGCATGACCCGGAGCACCACCGAGGCAAGGAACGTCTGGATCCCGAACCACGCCACGGCTACCGCGCCGCGGATCAGGCTGGCGAGCTGGGCGCCGCGGATGCCGAAGCTGATGCGGCTCATGACAGGGAACGGGACTCCGGTTTTCTGACCCATGAAACCGGAGAAGCTAAGCAGCACAAAGAGGAGTGCCGCCCCGATGCCCAGGGCCATCAGGATCTGCCAGCCACCCAGGCCGAGGGAAAAAAGTCCGACGGCGAACGCATAGTTTCCGAGACTGTGCACGTCGTTCGCCCAGAGGGTGAAGATGCTGTACGCCGTCCAGCGGCGCCCTTGCCGCTTGGTGGGTGCGAGGTCGGTGTTGTAGAGGCTGGGACTGATGTCCCGACCGGCCGCGGCACTGGCCGCTTCGCACAGGTCGTCGGTGGTTATGGCGGCTTGGACCGGCTGGCCCGACAACGGCGTCGGCCCGTCCGTTTCGACGCCGACTGATGGGGTCGTCTGCATCTGCTTCTCCGGTTTCTGGGATTTTCGCGGTGGTGAGCCCTCGATCGGACGGTTAACGTCGCCGAATTGTCGCTGTTATTCCACATCGCGAAATAAACTTGTTGAATAGTGAAAACATCGTATGACCTGCGTCACCTCCAGGTCAAGATGCGGCGCCGGCCTTCAGTGGTCACAAACCGCACCTTCGGCCTGCGCGAGGTCCGCGCCGCCCGGAATAGGCGGGAGCGTTTGACCGGGATCCAGTGCTGCCGATAATCTCGAATAGCAAGAATGTTTTCTCACAATATGAAAACATGAGCCCAACATTCAAAGATGAAACGAGGCTGCCGTGGCTGCAGGAGAAGATACCTCCCATATCCTCAGCGGGTTGACTAACCAGCTGCCTGATCGTGATCCGGAAGAGACCGCCGAGTGGGTTGAGTCCCTGGATACGCTGATCAGGGAACAGGGCACGGAGCGTGCCCAATACATCATGCGCAGTCTCCTGCAGCGTGCCGGCGCGCAGAGCGTCGGGGTTCCGATGGTG